>JACRCS010000559.1 GCA_016218905.1 Deltaproteobacteria bacterium | reverse complement strand
TGAAAGGGGTCGTGCCGAGGAAGCTGAGGGCCGTCAGGGGATCGCCCGTGATTAGGTAGATCCCGAGCAGTCCCGCCGAAGCCAGGGCGAAGGCCACGGGGATGCCCAAGGCAAGGAAGAGCGTCAGCGCGACCACCGTGATCAACACTTCCATGTGTGTCCCCTGGCTCGCTGCGGGCGCGCTCCTGCCCCTCCCGGGAGGCAGGACCGCTCCACCCCGGACCCTCCCTCAGACATCCGCTTCCCCCTGCCTGAAGAGGTGGGAGCTTCCTCGCCCCACTCTCTTCAGGTCGCCGAAGAGGGCCAGGAACAGAAAGACCATGGCCAAGGGGATGACTCCATAGGCGGGCCACAGCGGAACGCCCCGGGACCGGACGTCGACGATGGTGCGAGCCTCCAGGACGCGCAGCGTCTGGACGAACGTGGTAACGGTGATGAGGAGGCTGATGAGGACGCAGATCGTCTGGGCCAGATAGTCGACAGCCAGCCTGAGCCGCCGTGGAAGGCGCTCGACGAGGAAGGTCAGGCGCACGTAGCTCCCGTTCCGGTACGCGTGACAGACCCCGAGCAGCGTGAGCACCATCAAGAACTTCTCGGTCACTTCATACGCGCCGCCGATCGGAAGGTTCAGAAGGTACCGCCCCGCGGCATCGGCCGTGGTGAGGAGCATCATCGCGACGATCGCTCCGCCGGCAACATACGCCAGCAGCCGTTCGGCCAACTCGACTCGCCTTCCCATCGGTAGGCCTCCCTTTCACTGCCCGGTCAAGGCAGAGCCCTCTATTCGGGCTTGTAGCTCCTCTTGGTGGAGTCGATGATCTCCTTCACCTCGGCCCAGCGGACCCCTTTTGCCTGCAGTCCTCCCGAGAGCGCTTCTACCACGGAGTCCATCACTTTCCGGAAGCGTCCCCACTCCTCAGGGTCGAGCTTGTAGATGGTCCCTCCACTGTTCTTGAATGCTTGACGACCCTTCTCCGCTTCCAGGACCGAACCCCGGGCGTAGCGGGCGGACGTCTCCTCGCCCAACTGCAGAAGGATTTGCTGGAGATCGGGCGACAGGTTGCTCCACTGCCGCTTTCCGACCATCAGGAACCTGACGCCGCCCGTCAGGCCGTGGTCTACGAAGTACTTCGTCACCTCGTACAGTTTGGCGTATTCGACGTACGTAAGACTCGTCACGAGACCGTCGGTGGTACCTCGTTCGAGGGCGGTATACAGATCCGCGTTCCCGATCGTCACCGGCGTAGCGCCCAGGCTTTCGACAAGCCGCGACGAAGAGGCGCCTCGAGCTCTGATCTTGAGACCCTTCAGATCCTCAAGCTTGGAGATCTTCTTCTTCGTCGTGAAGAGGCACATCGTGCCCGCATAGAGATGGCTGACGGGTTTCGGACCTTCGTACTCCTTCATGAGCCCGGCGGCCGTGAGGTTCTTGATGACCGCCGCGATCAGTCTCGCGTCGCCGTAACAGACGGGCGTGTCGGTGAGAAACTCGGTCACAGGAAAACGGCCGGGATACGCCGGTATGGGTACGTGAGCCACGTCGGCGATCCCGGTGTCGAGGGCGGTGAGGAAATCGCCCGTCTTGGCCAGCATCTCGGAGTGGAAGACCTGTACCTGGATGCGTCCCGACGTCCTCTTGTTGACTTCCTTGGCCCACCACTGGAAGAGGTTCTCATTGTAGACCGTGTTCGCAACGGGCGAGTCGTAGTCGAGGAGCTTCCAGGTGATCGGTTTAGAGCTCTCGGCCAGGGAGGTGTTACAGCAGAAGAAGAGAGCAAGGGTTGTCAGCGCCAATGTCTTTGCGAGCCCTGATCTTTTCATGGCATCTCCTATGGCTGGAGGCCCTCCGGGTTCTGCTGATCAGCCCCCCGCGCGCTCCTTCTCGCCGAGCAGTCGCCTTCGAGATCCTGCACGACGCGGGCGAGGTGCACGTTGGGGGGATAGACCCTGTCGATCCCCATGGCGCGAAACGCCTTCTCCGAGTCGCTCCAGTCCGACTCGCCGAGGACGAGCTGTCCGCCGAGATAGAGGAGGATGTCGGAAAGCCCCGCTTCCTGGCACTTTCCCCGGAGCCCCGGGAGGAGGAGGCTCGCGTGCCCCCCCAACGAGGAGACGAGGATCGCGTCGGCGTTCGTCTCGATCGCAGCCTCCACGAACTCCTCCTGGGACACCTGAGCGCCGAGGGGGACGGTCTTGAAGCCCGCCTGTCGAAGCACGTGCTCGAGGATCCGCACGCCGATGATGTGGACGTCCTCGCCGATGACTCCGGTCACCAAAGTACCCTTCGTTTCCGCCCCTTCGTTCATGAAAGGCCTCCCCTCAGCTCTTCGAGAGCTCCTCGAGCTCCTTGAGGAAAGCGGGGACGGTGACCCGCCAGTCGCCCACCACGCCGAACCTGGCTTCCCGAAAGATGTTCGCCCGCCGGTCCTTGTTGAAGGCGACAATCGCCTCCGAACCGGAGCAGCCTGCCAGGTGCTGGCTCGAGCCGGAGAGGGCCACGGCCAGGTAGACCCGCGGTGCCACGATCTTTCCGGTCAGGCCGATCTGCACGGTCGTCGGTGCCCACCCCTCGTCCGTCGCCGCCCGCGAAGCTCCCACCGCGCCTCTGAGCGTCTTCGCCGCTTCCTCGAGCTGGGCGAAGCCGTCGGCCCCGCCCACGCCCCGCCCTCCGGCCACCACCACGTCGGCGTCCTCCAGGCGCATGCCGGAAACTTCCTGCGCGACTCTCTCCAGCAGGGTGGTCTTGACCTGCCCCGCAAGCTCCTCGAACCCGATCGCCACCACTTCCGCGGTTCGGGACGCGTCCCTCTCCGCCGGGCCCGTCGACTTGGGCCTCACGGTGGCCATCTGGGGAAAGGAGCGGCAGACGAACCGAGCGAGCGCCTTTCCCCCGAAGACGGGCTTGGTCAGGAGCAGCAGACCGGACCCCGGCTGGACCGCGACCTCGACGCAGTCCAGCACGGTGGACGTGCCGAGGCTGTACGCGGCCCTCGGCGAGAGGTCCTGCCCCACTCCGGTGTTCCCCATGAGGAAGACCCGCGGCCGGGCGCGCCGGAGGACCTCGAGGAGGGCCAGGGCGTAGCGTTCGGCCTCGTACTCCCGGAGCGACTCGTGGTCGACGGCGTAGACCCTGTCCGCGCCGAAGGCGCCGGCTTCCCGGCAGAGGGAAGAGACCCCCGACCCGAGGACCACCGCGTGCAGCTCCTGCCCCAGGGCGGCGGCTACTCTTCTCCCGCAGCCGAGCACTTCCTTCGCGACCGGCCCCAGGCTTCCGTCCGCGCCTTCCGCGTAGACCAGAACGTTTCGGTCCTCACCCATCCCTTCCTCTCCAGTGTCCCGTTTGGAAGGCCCTTGCCTGCTATTCAGCCTCTGAGATGGCCGAACGGCGTTGATTCGCCGCCGTTCGGCCTACTGGTTGCGATGCACGAACTAACCGCACGGGACACTAGAGCAGCTTCTCCTGCCGCAGTCGTCTTGCGAGGTTCACGGCGGCTTCCTCCGGGTTCTCGCCCTCGGCGATCTCGCAGCTGCCTTCGTGCACGGGCTGGAAGAGCTCCAGGAGCTCCACCTGCCGCTCGGGGAGGTCGAACCCCAGCTCTTCCGGACCCCAGACCGTGGGCTTCTTCCTGGCCGCTTCGAGGAGCTTGGCCATGATCGGGTAGCGGGCCTGGCCCAGTTCGTTGCTCACGGTCACCAGGGCCGGGAGCGCCACCTCGACGACCTCGTAGCCCTCCCCGGTGACCCGCTCGACGCGGGCCTTTCCGTCCAGCACGTCGATCTTCCGGGCCGTGGTGACGGCGGGAAGGCCGAGCAGCCGTGCCACTCCGAGGCCCACCTGGCCCGCATCCCAATCGGCGGCTTGTCGGCCGCACAGGACGAGGTCGACGTCGCCGACCTTCTCGATGGCCTTCGCGAGCGCCCACGCGATCGACGAGCTGTCGAGGAACGCATACGTCTCGTGCTGGAGGAGGATCAGCTCGTCGGCGCCCATGGTGAGGGGCTTCTTCAGGACCTCCAGGTGGACCTCGTGCCCGAGGGAGAGAACCGTGACCCTCGCTCCTAGCGCGTCCTTGATCCGCAGCGCGGCTTCCACGGCCTGCTCGTCGAACGGGTTCAGCACAAAGGGCAGACGACCGGCCCCGGCGACGGTGCTCGTGCCCGGATCGACCTTGAAGTTCTCCGGAGGCAGTTCGGGATCGATGAGCTCTTTCACGCAGACGACGATGTGCATCACCTCACCCCGGCTCGCGTGGTTCGTGGATTGCTCCGGGCCCGCCACGTGCGCTCGTCCCGCTACAACACCTTCGCCGCCTTGACCAGGTTCAGGATGCCGGTGCCGCCCCCGTGCAGGATGCTCTGATGGAGGCGGACGAAGCGTTCGAAAGAGAGCTCTTTCTGGGGAGCCATTCCTCCGTACACTTCGAAACCCACTTCGATGAGACGCATGCACGCCAGCTTGTGATAGTGGTTGATGTACCAGAAGCCCAAGGGATCGACCAAGGTTCCGGGCTTCTCCTGGTCGCAGTCCCACGCGAACTTGTACTGAAGGAGCCGATCCGTCCGAAGCATGAGATCAGCCTCGGCAACCATGGGGCCGATGTTCTTGTGCTGGATGATCGGCTTTCCACCCTGGATCCTGTTCTTCGCGAAATCTCTGATCTGCTCCCACACGTACTGACAGTCGCCCAAAGAGGTCATGAAGTGAAGGCTCTTGGCCGCGAGACCCGACCGCAGGTTCTTGGAAGCCCCGTTCAGCTCGGTGAGCATCATGCTCTTGTGGACTCGCACGTTCTCGAAGCGCATTTGAACATTCGAGGTGATCTCGTTGCCCATCATGTCGTTGACGCGCGCGATCGACCACCCGGGCAGACTCGTGTCGACCAGGAACTGCGTCTGCGACTTGGAGATCGGGCCGTCGGGATCGGTCCTCACCGTCACGGAGATGTAGTCCGACACGCCCCCGCCGGTGCAGAACATCTTGTCGCCGTTGATTACCCAGTAGTCCCCGTCCCGGACGGCCGTGACCTTTCCGGAGACTCCCGGCTCGTCGTACGGGAGCAATACATCCGACCCGTGGTCCGGCTCCGAGTGGGAAGCGGCCGTCATGGTCCGCCGGTTCTTCATGAAGTTCGTGAAGAAGACTTCCTGTACGGCGGGGGGCGCGTACACGAGGCGGACGCAGTGATTCCAGGGAATCGTGAAGAGCCGCCCGATTTGGCCGCCGTAGTAGCCGGCGGCTTCCGCCAGAAGCGTGAGAGTGAGCCAGCCCCCGGTCTGGCAGTAGCCGCCGCCGCCGTACTCCGTGGGGACGGCCAACTGCCGCAACCCGACGTCGTGCGCCTTGCTGATGAGGTCCCACGGCACGCGAGCCATGAGATCCTCTTTGGTCGCGTTGGGCGGGATCGGCCTGTCCGCCAGTTCGTCCAGCGCCTTCCGGTCCACCTCCCGGAGGCAGAACTCCTTCATCAGTGCGACCAAGGCCTTCTGTTCTTCGCTCAGCTCAAAGTCCATCTCGTCCTCCTACGTTGCGCCTGAGGTCCACGACAAGCTCGAGTCGGCCGCGAAGGGGCCTGCTACCCTCGCGGGACCAGGAACGGGCTCAAGTCCCGAATGCTCTCCAGCCGCTCCAAGGCACCCAGCCTGACGAGAAGCTGCTCGGTCTGGGCCCCGGAGAGTCCGGCCTCCCGAGCCATGTTCGCGAGCTTTCCCCGAAGTTCCTCCGGCCGTAACGGGTTCTCGGGTTCGCCCTTCGGGTACTCGACGTGCCTGCGGAAGACCTCGCCCCTGCGCGTGGTGATCTCGACCGTACTGGTCGACTTCTGCTCCTCATAGAACTTGCGCGTGGCGACGGCGTCTTCCACCAGCTTCACCTTTCGCTGCAGCGCCCT
>JACRCS010000037.1 GCA_016218905.1 Deltaproteobacteria bacterium | reverse complement strand
AGGAACGATTTTGAAAGATGCCGGCCAAATGGCATCCTTCAAAGCCGCAAACCTTTCCTTATCCTCGGACCCAGTGGCTTTGTCCCGGGGCCGTCAGCAGCCGGAGAAGACCGGCCTGCGCCCTTCGGCCCGAGAACTCTTCCCCTCTAGAAGATCCCGTGTCCCAAGCGACCGCCGGAAGAGATCGGCGAGTTCGCGTTCGTCCTCCGTTGATTCCTCGCGTCCCAAGGTTAGGTGGCGGAGGATCCTCTTGGTCCCCGAGAGCGAAAGCGGTGCATTGCCCGCGATCTCCTGGACGAGTTCCAGGGCCTTGCGCTCCGCTTCTGCGGCGGGAACGATTTCCGAGACGAGGCCGAGCCGCCGGCAGTCGGCGGCCCCATACGTCCGCCCGGAGAAGAAGATCTCCTTGGTGGGCCCGAGTCCGAGCGTCCGGTGGAAGCGGGCATACCCGGCCAGCGGATAGACGAGCCCCAGGCGGGCCGGAGGCATCCCCATCCGGACGTCGTCCCCGGCGATCCTAATGTCACAGGCGAGGGCCAACTCGCAGCCTCCGCCGATAGCGTACCCGCGGAGGAGGGCGACTACCGGAAAGGGATAGGACTCGATCCTGTCGAAGAGGACGTGCAGTTCGTCGGCCTCCGCGGCCGGGCCGGACTGCGAAAGAGCCGTGAGGTCATAGCCCGCTGAGAACGCGTCCTCTCCCTCCCCACGGAGGAGAACGCATCGGATTGACCCATCAACCTCCAGGTCGTCGAAGGTCCGCGACAGCTCCCGGATGCCTTCTTCGGTCAGCGTGTTCCGCTTCGAGGGCCGGTTGATGCGGACCACGGCGAAACCTTCTCCCCTGGCGACGAGAATCTCGCTCACAGAAGCCTCCCTCTACCGGTGGACGATCTCGATGAGCTTCGTCTTGTGGGTGCCTCGTGGGATCGAGTCGGGCGGGACCCAGTCGAACTTCGGCGAGACGCGCAGGGAATCCCGGAAGGCTTTCGACAGATCTTCTTCGAGTTGCGCGAGCTCTTCGCTCGAGAGCCCTTGGCCGTGCTCGATCCGGATCTTCAGCGGGGGCGTCACCAGAGGGCCCGGCCGGTCGAGGAGGATCCGGAAGAACCCGGTGACGCGCGGGCTGAACCTCAAGATCTCCTGCTTGATGGCCTCGGGGAAGACGTTCATCCCCTTGACGATGAGCAGATCGTCGGCCCGTCCGGTGATCTTGAATCGCAGGCTCGTCCTTCCGCACCGGCAGGGCGCCGTCGAGACTTCCAGGATGTCGCCGTAGGCGTACCGCATGAACGGTGTGCCCTCCCATCCGAGAAAGGTCATCACCATCTCGCCGGAGGCGCCGTCCTCCAGGGGAACGTGCTCCTTCGTCTTGGGGTCGACGAGCTCCAGAATGCAGTGATCGGCCGAGGTGAAGTGCATCCCGCTGTAGACGTCGGGCTCCTCGAGGCACTCGCCGCCCTGAAAGCAGTGACCGCCTCCAGTCTGATCGCAGATGTGCGCGCCTCCGAACCCCTCGGAGAGGAGCCTTCGGAGCTCGAGGTTCCCCGCGCCGGGTTCGCCGACCGGAAAGAGCCACTGGATCCCGAGCTCTCTTGCTGCCTTCCCGATCACCCTGGGACACTGCTCCAGGAGGTACTGCGCGAAGGAGGGCGTCGTGAAGAGCGCTTGCGGGGCGGTGAGCGTGATGAAGTCCAACACCCTCTTGGTTCCGCCGTCCACTCCCACCGGCACGGCGCACGCTCCGAGGTGCATGATCCCCTGAGACAACGGGAGCCCCCCCGCGAACATGCTGAGCGAGAGGGCTTGGAGCACCCGGTGCCCCGGCCGGATCCCCACCATCCAGAGCCTTCGCGCGTGGAGCTCATTCATGACGTTCACATCGTTGCGGGTCAACGCGTAGAGCGTCGGAGTGCCGGTGGTGCCCGAGGTCGAGTTGATGCGGACGAGCGCCTCGGTAGGGGCGCACGTGATCGTTCCCGGTCCGTAGGGGTGCCCGAACTCCTCGATGGAAGCCTCCTGGGTCCTCTTCTGCTCGTCCTTGTCGGTGAGGGGTATCCGGCGAAGGTCTTCCAGGCTCTTGACGTGCTCCGGCTTCATGCCGATTTCGTCGAACTTCTGTTTGTAGAGCCGAGAATGGTGGTAGTTGTACTCGAGCTGCTTTTTCAGCTTGTGTAGCTGAAGGCCTTCCATGTCTCTAGGAGAAAGTGTCTCAATCGCCGGGTTCCAGTATGTCGTAGCTGCCATTGGTGCCTCCCTCAACGGTTGCAAGCGCAAACGTGGTCCTGCTCACTCACGGACACTCCTCCGCGAGAACGATCTTCTGCTTTGCTTTGGCGAAGACGAAGTGAGAAGCGATAAGGGCGGCAGCCAGGAGAAGGAGCGTTACGGAGAGAGGGCGAGTGAAGAAGATCGTGAAGTCTCCGCGCGAGAGCTTCAGGGACTGCCGGAGCCCTTTCTCGAGGAGCGGTCCCAAAACGAACGCAAGCACGAGGGGGGCTGGTTCGTACCGGAATTTTTCCATCAGGTAGCCGATCACCCCGAAGAACATCATCACCGTGACGTCGAGCACGCTATTCCTGACGCTGTAGGTTCCGATCACGCAGAAGAGTAGGACGAGGGGGAGCATCACCCTGGCCGGAATCCTGAGCATCTTCACCCAGAGCCCGATGAGCGGGATGTTGATGAAGAGGAGCATGACGTTGCCGATATACATGCTCGCGACGAGACCCCAGAAAACGTCGGGGTGCTCGGGAATGAAGAGCGGGCCGGGTTGGATCCCCTGGATCATCAGCGCCGCGAACAGGAGCGCCGACACGACGGTGGGCGGAATACCGAGGCTGAAGAGTGTGACCAGCCCGCCCGTAAACGCCGAGTTGTTGGCGCTCTCGGGCCCGGCCACTCCCTCGATCGTTCCGTTGCCGAACCTTTCGGGATGGGGCGAACACCGTTTCTCGAGCGCGTAGGAGGCGAAGGAAGCCAGGGGCGCGCTCCCGCCGGGGATGATTCCGATGAGAAAGCCGATCAGCGAGCCCCGAGCGATCGGCTTCGCCGAATCCTTCCAATCCTGTCTGGTCGGGAGGAGGTCTCTCACGTCGGTCTTGACGAGTACTCTCTGCTCGGGCTCGTGGAGGCTCTTGAAGACCTCTGCAACTCCGAAGAGCCCCATGACGAGAGGCAGCACGCCCACTCCGTCGAGGAGCCCCGCCACCCCGAACGTGTACCGCGCCTGACCCGTCATCTCGTCCATGCCGACGAAGGACAGCAGAAACCCGAAGCCCGCGACGAGGAGTGCCTTGGCCATCGACCCTTGAGCCAGAAAGGTAAGGAACGTGATCCCGAGGATGATGAGGCAAAAGTACTCGGGCGGGCCGAAGCGCAGGGCGAACTTGGCGAGCGGGTAGGACAGGAACATCAGCAGAATGATGCTCCCCGTCCCGGAGAGGAAAGATCCGAACGCAGACATTCCCAGGGCCGCCCCCGCCCTTCCGTTCCGAGCCATCTGGTATCCGTCGAGACAGGTAACGACAGACGCTGTCTCCCCGGGGATGTTGACCAGGATCGAGGTCGTCGAGCCGCCATACATCGCCCCGTAGTAGATACCCGCCAAGAAGATGACCGACGTCACGGGAGAGATCCCGAACGTGAGCGGCAGGAGAATGCTGATCGTGCCCGAGGGCCCTATCCCGGGGAGGACTCCGACGAGCGTTCCCAAGAGCACGCCCGCGAAGCAGTAGAGGAGGTTGACGGGCTGCAGGCTTGCCGCGAAGCCGCTGAAGACGTGGCCGAAGACTTCCATTTCCTACCCTCGGAAGATCAGGGGAGTGGGGAACGGCACCTGGCAGGCGACGGAGAAGACGAGCCACGCCCCGACGGCTGTCACCGCGGCATACGAGGTGGCCCGGACCCATCTTCTCTGCCCGTCGAAGAGGGTTCCGAAGAGCACGGACATGAGGACGAACGTCGAGAGGAGGAATCCGATCACCTCGAGGAGCAGCGTATAGCCGATGATCGAGGAGATGACGACCACGTGCCGCTTCCAGGCAATCGGGGGCAAAGAACTTGCCCTCTTCGCCAGACCCTGCAGCAGCACACCCATGCTGAGGCAGATGGTCAGGCCCGCCATGATCACCGGCAAGAAGCCCGGTCCCGGTCTCCTCAGGGTCCCCATGTTCAGTCCGAGACCCCCAATCAGAAACAGGGCGCCCATCGCGATCCAAAACAGACTTCCGAGCACTTCGGGGTTGGCTCGCCGCATTGGCCTCTCCCTACTTCCCGATATCGGCTTTCTTGATGATCGCGCCGTTCGCTGTGTATTGATCTTTGACCCACCCGGACAGTCTGGAGCCGGAGAGGGGCGACTCCGGATACATGTACATCGTCTTCGCCTTCGTCTTGTACTCGTTGCCGGCCGCAGCCTTGCGGAAAGCGGCCTCCAACTTGTCGACGATGGGCTTGGGAGTCCCTTTCGGCACGGCGAACAAGAACATCTCTTCCATCGTGCCGTAGGGGTATCCTTGCTCGACGAGGGTCGCCACCTCGGAGAGGCCATCCGCCCTCTTAGCGCCCGTGGTCGCGATCGCTCTTACGGCTCCGGCCTTTACCTGGGCGACAACGGACGGAGTACTCACGCCTCCTACCGTCACGTGACCCCCTAGGAGGGCGGCGATGATGGGCGCCGATCCCCCGAACGGCACGATCGCGATGTCCACTTTCTCCCGGAGGGCGAGCAGTTGCGCGAGCACGTCGGGTGAGGTCCCCGGGCCGGGAATCCCAAAGCTGATCTTGCCTGGGTTCTTCCTTGCCGCGTCGATGACGTCCTTCATGGTCTTGTAAGGGCTGTCGGCCCGGACGACGAAGGCAGGTACGAGCAGCCCGAACTGGAAGACCGGCACCAGGTCCTCGAGCGGCTTATACGAGACGGATTCCATGTGGGGAACGTTGGTGAGAGTGGCGCTCACGGTGGCGAGCAGGGTGTAACCGTCTGCCCTCGAGTTCGCCACTACTCCCGCAGCGACGGCTCCCCCTCCCCCCGGCTTGTTGATCGGCACGAATTCCCGTCCGAGCGTCTTTTCTGCCTCCTTGCCGATGAGCCTGGCCCCGATGTCGGTCGCCGCCCCGGGAGAGAGGCCGATCACCATGTCGATGGGCCGGGCAGGGTACTCTTCGCCCGTCGCAGCGGCACTCCACCCGCAGAGGACGGCAAAGAGGGAGACCAGGCAGAGGCGCCTTCTGCTGTTCATCGCAAACTCCTTCGCGGTTAGGGTTGCTCGGGCCTCCGGCCCGTGCGCCCAGGTTGCCTTCCATGCGCCCTTCACAGGGCGGACGATCCGATCCTGCCCGCGCCGCCTTCTCCAACTCTCAGAAGAAGACGTTACGTACCGAAAGGTATTTCTCCTTCGCGTGCCCTAGGTGTACGCGAATTGCTTTGTCCAAGGCTTCTGCGTTCCGAGCTTCGATCGCGGCCAGCATGTCTTTGTGGTCTCTGAGGGCTTCCTCGAAACTGTTGGAAGCGCTCAGAGAGATTGCTGTTATCCACCTCAACTTCTCGGCGACGAGCGAAATCACTCGCACGAAAACTTGTGAGCCTGTTGCGTTGTATAGAATCCGGTGGATCTCAGAGTTACACCTGATCACATTGGCGATGTCGTTATTTCGCACGCACTCCTCAGCCTCGTCGATTTTCGCGCGCAAACCCTCCAAAAAGTCCTCTGTAATATTGTCCATGATCAGTTTTACGGAATATGCCTCCAACAACTCGCGCATCGCGAAGTGATCGTCTGCCTCTTTAAGTGTAAGCCTGTGGACTATATAGCCATTGTTCCCGTTACAATCTACAAGTCCGTCTCTCTCCAACGCCAGCAGGGCTTCTCGAACAGGGGTTCGACTGATTCCCATATCCTCTGCGATGGTGCTGTCAAAGAGCCTGTCACCCGGCTTGTACTCCAAAGTCGTGATCTTCTTCTTCAATGTCTCGTATGCCAGGTTGCGCAAGTTGTTCTTCATCGGCACCCGCCTAGCGAAATGGTTTCCTTGACCCGAAGAGCGCCGGTTCGGAAGCGGGCCGCCCTCGGTCCGGAACTGCGGTCGCCGTGTCGACGGGCTGCCTTCATCGGTGCTGCACCTTCCAGGTCGTGTATGCTCAGGAATATATTCCGCGGCATATCTCAGTGTCAAGCGGTATTTGATTGCGCTGTGGCGCCGCACGCAGGCCGGACGAACAAGAGCAAGATCCTCGCGGGAGTCGCGTTCTTGCCTGGTGAAACTCCGTTCGGTTGGCCTGAATCAAGAGCGCAAGGTGCGCGACCTGATCCGGAAGGACCAGATTGGCCAAGCGGAGCAGCGCCTGGCGGCCCTGATGCTGGAGGGACTCGAGTCCGGATCGCCCATTCCGGCCGATGAGGGCTACTGGCGAGAGAAGCGGGACGCGCTTCTCAAGAAGCACTCAGGCAAGTGAAACCCGTCCGCGTCCGCCCGCGGGCGGATCGTGAGATCGACGACCACGCCGCCTATATCGCGATGGACAATCTCGAGGCGGCCCTACGCTTCCTCGACGCCGTACAGGCCGCCTTCGGCCGGATCAGCGAGCGCCCGCCCCTCGGGTCTCCGAGGTATGCCCACCTGACCATCATGGAGAACCTGCGGGTCTGGGCCGTCCCCGACTTCGAGAACTACCTCGTCTTCTACGTGGAGCGAGCCGACCACGTGGACGTGCTCCGGGTCCTCCACGCCGCGCGCGATATCCCCGCAGCGCTTCAAGAACCGGTCGAGGAATAGTGGGTTCGAGGGAGAGGCCTCTCCGCTCGGCGGAGCGTTCAGGAGGTCTAGAACCCGCGGATCTTGTGAGCGAGTCCTGCCGAGAAGCCGTCGAGCGCTACCTTCGCAGCGGCGCGTACGACAGTCAGCACTATGCGGCCTTTCAAGGAGGCGACTTCGTGTCCCGCGCCAGGCACGCGCACGCGGTCCTTTCGGAGCGTTCCCTTCTCAGGCACTGCCCGGCATTGCGCCTCCATAGTCTGTCGATTGTCGTAGCCTCGTGATATCCCGCAAGGGCGGTGCGCCGAACTGTCGGCTGTACTCGCGGCTAAACTGGGAAGGGCTCTCGTAGCCCACCTGAAAAGCGGCGGTCGCCGCGTCCTGCCGCTCGGTCAGCATCAGCCGTCGCGCTTCGGAGAGCCTCAGCCACTTCTGGTACTGGAGCGGACTCATCGCCGTCAGCTCCCGGAAGTGGTGGTGAAAGCTCGACGTGCTCATCTGGACGTGAGCCGCCAGATCGTCCACGCGCAGGGACCGCGAGTAGTTCGCCTTCAGCCACTCGATGGCGCGCGCGACCTGCTGGTTCTGGCTCCCGATCGACCCCATCTGGCGGAGGCGACCGCCCTCGTCCCCGACGAGCAGCCGGTAAAGGATCTCCCGCTGCAGGAGAGGCGCCAGGATGGGAACGTCCTTCTGTTCGTCGAGCAGTTCGACCAGGCGTCGGAAGACATCGAGCAGCGGCAAGGTCACCTCGCCGAGACCCATGGCGCGGCCGGTCCGCGCGCCTCGCGGCGGAGGAAGATTGCTGTCCACCATCAGGTCCGCGATGGCACGGCGGTCGAGCTTCAACACCAGCCCGAGGCAAGGTCTTTCTCTGCTCGCCTCGACGACCAACAGGCACCGGCTCTTCCGTCGCGCCGGAGGTGAGGTAGCCTTCCAGGAGCCGGACACGGAAAGGAGGCAGGGATGATCGTCGTGGTCAACGGCAAGAAGAAGAACGTGGAGGTGGACCCGGAAACTCCGCTGCTGTGGGTCCTTCGCGAGCAGTTCGGGCTGACCGGCACCAAGTTCGGCTGCGGCGAGGGGATCTGCGGGGCCTGCACGGTCCTCGTCGAGGGCTCGCCGGAACGTGCCTGCGTCACGCCGGTCACGGACGTTCAAGGCAAGCGGGTCGTGACCATCGAAGGGATCCCGGAAGACCACCCGGTGAAGAAGGCGTGGCTGGCGGAAGAGGTCTCCCAGTGCGGCTACTGCCAGCCGGGGCAGATCCTGGGCGCTGTGGCCCTCTTGAAGAGGAAGGCGCGGCCGAGCGACGCCGACATCGACGCCGCCATGAGCGACCACCTCTGCCGCTGCGGCACGTACGGCCGCATCCGCCGGGCGATCCACGCCGCCGCGGGGAAAGGGGCCAGGCCATGAGCGCGAAGAAGGACATGACTCGCCGTCAGTTCCTCGCCGCCGGCGCCCTGGCCTGCGGGGGATTGCTTCTGGCTTGGCACCTGCCGGGAAGGCGCGACGCCCTGGCCGCGACGGGGGGTGAATGGACCCCGAACGCCTTCCTGCGGGTCGCGCCCGACGGGCGCGTGACCATCATCGTCAACAAGTCCGAAATGGGGCAGGGCGTCTACACCGCGCTCCCGATGCTGGTCGCCGAGGAGCTCTGTTGCGACTGGAAGAAGGTCACAGTCGAGGCCTCGCCGGTCGCTCCCGAATACAACCACGCCCAGTTCGGTGGGTTCATCCTCACCGGGGGGAGCACCAGCGTGCGCTCCGAATGGGAGCGCCTCTCCCTTGCCGGGGCGGCGGCCCGGGAGATGCTGATCGCTGCCGCGGCCCGGGAGTGGAAGGTCGCCCCGTCGGCCTGCCGGGCGCAGAACGGCAAGGTCCTCGGGCCCGGGGGCAGGAGGCTCGGGTTCGGCGCGCTGGCGGCCAAGGCAGCCGCGCTGCCGGTACCGAAGGAGCCGAAGCTGAAAGGCGGACGCAGCACCCTCCTGGGGAAGCCGCTGCACCGCCTCGACAGCCCGGCCAAGGTCAACGGCACCGCGACCTTCGGCATCGACGTCAGCGCCCCCGGCATGCTGACGTGCGTGCTCGCGCGTCCTCCCGTGTTCGGCGCGAAGGTCAAGGCGTTCGATCCCGCCGGGGCGCTGGCCGTCTCGGGCGTCCGGCAGGTCGTGGCGGTGGACGCGGGCGTCGCGGTCGTCGCCGACGGCTTCTGGCCTGCGCTCAAGGGGCGCGCCGCCCTCACGGTGGAGTGGGACGAGGGGGAAGGGGCCGCCGTCTCGACCCCGGCCATCCGGGCAGAGTACGCCCGGGTCGCGCAGACCCCTGGGCGGGTCGCCCGGACGGAGGGAGATGCTGCGGCAGCTTTGGCCGGGGCGGCCAGGCGCTTCGACGCCGATTTCGAGGTCCCCTATCTGGCCCACGCCCCGATGGAGCCGCTCAACTGCTTCGTGGACCTCGGGGCCGACCGCTGCGTGATTCGCACCGGCAGCCAGTCCCAGACCATGGACCGCGACGCGGCCGCCCGAGCGGCGGGCCTTAAACCCGAGCAGGTGAGCCTGGAGACCACGTTCCTGGGAGGGGGCTTCGGCCGCCGCGCCAACCCCGCATCGGACTTCGTCGTCGAGGCGGTGCAGGTGGCCAAGGCCGTAAAGAAGCCCTTGAAGGTAATCTGGACCCGGCAAGACGACATGCGGGGAGGCTACTACCGCCCCATGTACACATCGTCGCCAGCAGCGATCCGCCCGGCGGCGTCGGCGAAGTGGGTGTCCCTCCGATCGCGCCTGCGGTGGCCAACGCTGTGTTCGCGGCGACCGGCATCCGCGTCCGTACCCTGCCGCTCAGCCCTGACAGGGTGCTCGCGGCGAAGAGGTAGGAACCGCCTCACGCCAGCGTCCCCTCGCCCGTCCCGGCGGCTGCATGATCGTCGGCTGACTCCTGGTCGCAGACGCTGCGGAGTCACTCGGAAGGCTCCCAATCTGAACGCTCGTTAATCTCGTCCTCCAACAGAACATCGACTCACGTTGACTCACAAATATCCGTTTTGCCCGATGTTTTGTTGCCTCGTCGCTTTTGGCCCTTGACCGGTTTCCAAACGTCTGTTTAGCTGGTTCGGCCAAGGGACGGGAGCGGCGCGATGAAGAGATCGGAACGGACCTCGAGGCCTCCTCGGGCGGCTGGCAAGCGGCCCGAGCTGCTCGAGCTGGCGAAGAAGGTCTTCTCGGAGTCCGGGTACAACGCCGCTTCGCTGCGCGAGATCGGGGCGCGCGCGGGGATGAGCGCGGCCGCTCTATACTACCACTTTGAAAGCAAGCAGGACCTCCTGCGCGCCATCGTCGTCGACGCCCTCGACCGGGCCATCGCGGTGCTGATGGCGGAGCTCTCCCGGGGCGGCGAGCCCCTCGACCGGCTCAGGAACCTCGTCCGGGCGCACATCGTCTTCACGTGCGAGAACTCGATGGAGACGAAGATCATCTACGAGGACGCGCACTTCCTGAACCGGCTCGACTTCGCCCTCGTCCGCGAGAAGCAGATCTCGATCCTGAACATCTACCGCTCCTACATCGCCGAGCTCTCGTCCCTCGGGATCGCCTGCGTGGCCGACGCGACGGCGAGCGCTTTCAACCTGCTCTCGGTGATCAACGGCGTGCACGCCTGGCTGCGCCCGAATCGACGGCTCACCCACGGCCAGGCCATCGACCAGACCATCCAGTTCATCGTCGGAGGACTCTGCCACGCCACCCGCGCCGCGCCGGAAGGAGAGTGAGGATGCGAGTCCTGGGCGACCTGTCTCGTCTCTCGGCAAGGCGCCAGCCCCACAAGCAGGCGATGGTGATGGGCGACGAGGCCCTCACGTTCGCCGAGATCGACCGCAACTCCAATCAGCTCGCCCACGCGCTCCTGGGGCTCGGGGTCCAGCCGGGCGACCGGGTCGCGCTGCTCGCGCAGAACCGGCTCGACTACGTGGTCGTGAGCCAGGCCGTCGCGAAGTGCGGCGCCATCCTCGTGCCCATCAGCTTTCGCTTCGCCCCCGCCGAGATCGGCTACGTCCTCTCCGACGCCGAGCCGAAGGTGCTCTTCGCGGAACCGGAGTTCGACGCCCCGGTGCGGGAGGCGCTGCGCACCCTCGCGACCGAGCCCGCGGTCGTGGGACTCGCGGCCGAAGGCACGGGTGCCTTCGCGGGCTCCTACCCGGCCACCCAGCCCGAAGTGAGCGTCGAGCCGGCGAGCGCCGCGGCCATCATGTACACCAGCGGGACCACGGGGTTTCCCAAGGGGGTCCTCTACTCCCACACCATGTACCTGCGCCTCTACGACGCGCAGACGGTGGAAGGCGACATCGACCGCGACGACGTCATCCACGTCGCCATGCCCATGTTCCACAACGCGGGACTCAACGGCGCGCTCAACCAGGCTCTCCTCGTCGGCGCCACCGGCGTGGTCCACCGCGGCAGCTTCGACTCGGAGACGGTGCTGGCCTCCATCGAGCGGTACCGGATCACGCTGGCGGTCTGGGTGCCGACCATGTTCACCATCCTCGCCGACCGCGCCGCGGACCGGCGCTACGACCTCTCGAGCCTGAAGAAGATCTTCTACGGCGGCATGCCCATCACCCCGGAAGGGTACGCCCAGGCGAAGCGGATGTTCTCGGCGCGGCTCTACCAGTTCTACGGCTCCACCGAGGCCGGTCCCATCGGCGTGCTCCGACCCGAGGACCACGAACGCTGGTGCGAGACGACCGGGCGCGAGGTCTACAACTGCGAGAGCCGGATCGTAGACGACCGTGGCAGGGACGTTCCGGTGGGCGGGGTGGGAGAGGTGATCGTGCGGGCGGCCACGTCCGGGATGATCGGGTACTGGCGCAACGAGCGGGCCACCCGGGAGACGATGCGGGACGGCTGGATCCACACGGGCGACCTCGCACGGGTGGAGCCCGAGGGCTTCTTCACCGTCGTCGACCGCAAGAGCGACCTGATCATCAGCGGCGCGGAGAACATCTACCCGAAGGAGGTCGAGGCGGTGCTCTCGCTCCACCCCGCGGTGCGCGAGGTGGCGGTCTTCGGCATCCCCGACCCCAAGTACGGGGAGGCGGTGTGCGCGGCGATCTCGCTCCGGCCCGGCGCGGCGCTGACGGCCGAGGAGGTGGAGGCCTTCTGCGTCGAGAGGCTCGCCCGCTTCAAACGGCCCCGGCGGATCGACTTCCACGACGAGCTCCCGAAGAACGCGGCCGGCAAGATCGTGAAGACCCGGCTGCGGCGGCCGTACTGGGAAGGCCGCAACCGGTCCATCTGAGCAGGAGGCGGGCATGCAGAGGCTCGACGGCAGAGTGGCGCTCGTCACGGGCGCGGGCGGAGCGATCGGTCGCGTGCTGGCGCTGCGGCTTGCGGAGGCCGGAGCCCGGGTGGTCGTCAACGACAAGGACGGCCCGAACGCCGGGGTCGCCGCCCGGGCGATCGCCGACCGGGGCCTCACGGCCCGCGCGAGCGAGGCCGACGTGACGGACTCCGCCCAGGTGGCGCGGATGGTGGAGGAGACCCTACAGGAGTGGGGGAGCGTCGACATCCTCATCAACAACGCGGGGCAGATCCGGGACAACCGGCTCCAGAACATCTCGGACGAGGACTGGGACTTCGTCGTCGACCTGATCCTGAAGGGGAGCTTCAACTGCTCGCGGGCAACCGTCCCCTCCATGGTCGCCCGCCGCTACGGCCGCATCATCAACATCTCGTCCATGTCCTACCGCGGGAACTCCGGGCAGACGAACTACGCCTCCGCGAAGGCGGGCCTCGTGGGCATGACGCGCTCCCTCGGGCTCGAGCTCGCGAACAAGGGCGTGACGGTGAACTGCATCGCGCCCGGGCTCATCCGCACCGCGCTCACGGACGCGCTGCCCCCACCCGCCCGCGAGAGGCTCGAGCGGACGATCCCGATGCAGACCATCGGCGAACCGGACGACGTGGCGGCGGCCGTCCTCTTCTTCGCCTCCGAGGCGGCGAGGTACGTGACCCGCCAGGTGCTCCACGTCAGCGGCGGCCACGAGGGCTTCTGAGAAAGGCGGCCGGTCATGCGCGCTCCCTTCAAGGCGGGCCTCTTTCGCGAAGACGGCGACACCGTGCGCTTCCTCGGCGCGCGTTGCCCCGCGTGCGGGCAGGTGCACTATCCGCGCCCGCGCGCGTGTCTTGCGTGCGGGGCCGAGGGCCTCGCCGAGGTGGAGCTCGGGCCCTCCGGGGAGCTCTTCTCGTTCTCGGTCGTTCACATGCCGGCGGCAGGTCTCAAACCGCCGTTCGCCGTGGGCTACGCGACCCTGCCGGAGGGCGTCCGGATCTTCGCCCCCGTCGACGCGCCGCCCGACGCCCTCCGAGTCGGGGCCCCCGTGGAGGCGAGGTCGTTCGTGCTGCGGCGCGAGGGCGAGGCGGAGACGATCGCCTACCGCTTCGTGCTGAGAGGGGCGTGAGCATGCGAGAAGTGGCGGTTATCGGCGTCGGTCAGAGCAAGTTCGGGAAGTTCCCGGAGCGAAGCTTCCTCGACCTCGGCCACGAAGCGGTCCTCGCGGCCCTGCGCGACTCGGGCGTGTCCCCGAAGGCGGTCCAGGCCGCCTACGCCTCCCGCCTGTATGTTGACATCATCACCGGGGAGGCGCTCCTGAGCGGGGTCGGGATCGCGGGCATCGAGATCATGAACGTCGAGAACGCCTGCGCAGGGGGCAGCACCGCGGTCCGCGCCCTCTGGAAGGACGTCGCCACGGGCTTCTGCGACCTCGGCGTCGCCGTGGGGGTCGAGTCGATGACCACGAGCCCCGTGGTGGGGAAGATGATCCCGCCCGCGCCCGACGACATCGAGGCCCACCTGGGGATGGCGGTCCCGGTGGCCTTCGCGCTCATCGCCCGCCGTCTCATGGAGACCGAGGGCGCGACGCCGGAGGACTTCGCCAGGGTCTCGGTGAAGGCGCATCGGGCGGGCGCCCTCAACCCCATGGCCCAGTACCAGAAGGAGGTGACCGTCGAGGAGGTCCTCCGGTCCCGGATGATCGCCGACCCGATCACGCTCCTCCAGTGCTGCCCGGCGACCGACGGCGCCGCCGCGGTGGTCATGTGCTCGCTGGAGGTGGCCAGGAGGTACACGAGCCGGCCGGTGAAGGTCCTCGCCTCGGCACTCCTCTCCGGCAGCTACGCCTTCGCCCAGCCGGACTTCACGTCCTTCGAGGTCGGCCGGCGGACGGCCCGCCAGGCGTACGAGTTGGCGGGGCTCGGCCCGGAGGACCTGGACGTGGTCGAGTGCCACGACGCCTTCGCCCCGGAAGAGCTCGTCCACTACGAGGACCTCGGCCTCTGCGAGGCGGGCGGGGCCGTCGCGCTCCTGCGCTCCGGGGCGACCGAGCTCGGCGGCCGGATCCCGGTCAACCCGAGCGGCGGGCTCCAGTCCCTCGGTCACCCCCTCAGCGCCTCCGGCGTGCGCAACGTCTGCGAGATCGCGCTCCACCTCAGGGGCCAGGCGGGCGCGCGCCAGACCCCGGGCGCCAAGGTGGGCCTCGCCCAGATGCTCGGCGGCGCGGCCGCCGGCCTGGAAGCGGGGGCGTGCTGCATCCACATCCTCGGAGTCTAGCGCCGATGAACGCCTCCGCAGCCCTGGCCCGCCACGTCGCCCGGACCCGGTTCGAGGACCTCCCTCCCGCCGTGGTCGAAGTGACGAAGAAGAGCATCCTCGACGCGGTCGGCGTGAGCCTCGCCGCGGGCACCCTCGGCGAGGGCTGCAAGGCCTTCGTGGACGTGGCGCGGGCGGCCGGCGGGCGCGGAGAGAGCACGCTCCTCGGCTTCGGCGCCAAGGCGACCGCGATCATGGCGGCCTTCGCCAACGGCGCGCTCGCCCACGCCCTCGACTTCGAGGACGCCCACGACGGGTCGCTCAGCCACCCCAACGCGCCCACCGTCCCCGCCGCGCTCGCCCTCGCCGAAGCCGCCGGGGGAGTGAGCGGCCGGGAGCTCATCACGGCCGTCGCGGTGGGGTGCGACCTCGCCTGCCGGCTCGGCATGGCGGTCATGAACGAGGAGCGGTTCGAGAGCGGCTGGTACTTCCCGCCGATCTTCGGCGCGTTCGGTGCCGCCGCGGCCTCCTCCAAGGTCCTCCGCCTCCCGGAGGAGCAGGTCCTCGACGCCCTGGCGCTCACGCTCTGCCAGGCGACGTGCACGGCCGAGATCACCGCGAGCCCCCGCTCGGTCCTCCGCTCCGTGCGGGACGCCTTCGCCGCCAAGGCGGGCGTCCTCTCGGCCCTCCTCGCGCGGGAGGGGGTCGCCGCCTTCGACGAGCCCTTCGAGGGCGCGGCCGGGCTCTTCCGGCTCTACGCGGGCGGCAGGTACGACGCGGCGGCGCTCACCCGCGGGCTCGGGGAGGTCTTCGAGGGCGAGCACGTGAGCTTCAAGCCGTGGCCGAGCTGCCGGTTCACCCACTCCTACATCGAGCTCTGCCTGGCCCTGCGGGCCGCGGGGGAGGTCTCCCTCGAGGAGATCCGCGAGATCCGCGCGGTGGTGGGGCCGAGCCAGCGGGCGCTGTGCGAGCCCCTCGAGCGGAAGCGGAGGCCCGAGACCGGGATCGACGCGAAGTTCAGCGTCCCCTTCGTCATCGCCACCGCCCTCGCCCACGGCCGGGTCGACCTCGAGCACTTCGAGCCGACGGCCCTCGCCGACCCGCGCGTGCTGGCGCTGGCCGAGAAGGTCACGTGCGTCGTCGACCCGGAGCGGACCGTGCACGAGGCGGCCCGGGGCGTCCTCGAAGTCGAGACGGCGAAGGGAACCCTCGTGAAGGCGATCGAGCTGCCGTGCGGCGATCCGAAGAAACCGATGACCACGGAGCAGCTCGTGGCGAAGTTCATGGCCTGCGCCGGCTACGCGCCGCGGCGCTTCGAGCGCGGCGAGCGGGAGCGGGCGGTGGAGCTCCTGCTCGGACTCGAGGAGGTCGAGGACGTGGCGCGGCTGACGGCGGTTCTGTAGGCGGAGGCGGCATGTCGATCGAGGTGGAGGCGTTCCATGGCCAGTGAGCTCTTCCAGTGCACGACCGAGGGCGGGGTGGCCCTCTTCGCCATCGCCCAGTCCCGCCTGAACGTCCTCCCGTTCGCGGCCTACCGCTCCCTCTGCGAGGCGATCGTCGACCTCGTGGAGAGCCGGCGCGCCAAGGTGGTCGTGCTCACGGGGAGGGAGAAGGCGTTCATCTCCGGGCTCGACATCAAGGACCTCGGGAGCATCTCCGGGCCGGAGGAGAACACGGAGAGGACCATGGCCATCAAGGGGCTCTTCCGGCGCATCGAGGCGCTCCGGAGACCCGTGATCGCCGCCGTCAAAGGCAACTGCTTCGGCGGAGGGCTCGAGCTAGCCCTCTCCTGCCACCTGCGCACCGCGAGCACGGGCGCGCTCCTCGGGCTTCCCGAGATCCGGCTCGGGACGATCCCGAGCTTCGGCGGCACGCAACGTCTCGCGAGGCTGGTGGGCACCGCAAAGGCCCTGGAGCTGATGCTCACCGGCCTGCCCGTCACCGGGGAGGAGGCACACCGGATCGGGCTCGTGAACCACGCCTGGCCGGAGGAGGAGCTGCTCCCCCGGACCCTCTCCCTCGCCTCAGAGATCGCGGCCAAGAGCACGCGAGCGGTGGAGGCGGCCGTGGAGGCCGCGGTCGAGGGGGTCCGGCAGACCCAGGCGAGAGGGGAGGAGCTCGAGTCGGAGCTCTCTTCGACGCTGATCGGAACGCCGGGCATGAGGGAGGGGGTCGCGGCGTTCCTCGAGAGACGCACGCCGGTTTTCACGGACCCGTGACGAGACGACCGACCGGAACCCAACCCGAAGAGGAGCCGCACGATGGAGCGAAGAAGCTGGTGGAAGAGCCTGGTCCCGGTGAGCCTCATCCTCTCCCTTTCGTTCGCGGGGCCGGCCGCGGCCGAGGCGAACAAGGCCGCGCCCAAGACCGCGCCCGCGCCCAAGGCCGCCAAACCGGCGGTCGCCGTGCCGAAGGCGGCGCCGAAGCCCGGAGGGCGCCTGAAGATCGCGGTCGCCCTCGACGCCGACCAGCTCGGCGACCCCGTGGCCCGGCCGTTCAGCAGCATGGGCCGCCGCTTCTCGGGGGCCGGGATCGAGACGCTCCTCCGGTACGACGCCCAGGGGCGGCTGGTGCCCTGGCTGGCCAAGGAGTGGAAGGTCGCGAAGGACCTCGCGTGGGTCACCCTCACGCTGCGCAGCGGAGTCAAGTTCCACGACGGCACGGACTTCAACGCGGAAGCGGTCCGGTGGAACCTGGAGCGGTACCGCACGTCGACTAACCCGGAGCTCAAGGCCGTCAGTTCGGTGGAGGTCGTCAACGATTCGACCGTGAAGCTCAACCTGTCGGAGTGGAGCAGCACGCTCGTCGACACCCTCGCGGACTACCCGGGCATGATGATCTCGCCCACGGCCTTCCAGAAGGCCGGCTCGGACGGCATCAAGACGAATCCCGTCGGGACCGGCCCCTTCAAGTTCGCGAGCTGGCAGCGCGACGTCGGCGCGAAGTACGAGAAGTTCGAGGGCTATTGGCAGAAGGGCAAGCCCTACCTCGACGGGATCGAATGGGTGGTGATCAAGGACCCGATGTCGCGCATCGCCGCCTTCCGGGCCGGCGAGGTGAACGCCACCCTCATCGTGGAGCCGAAGGAGGTCAACGAGCTCGAGAAGGAGGGGAAGTACACCTTCTCGACCGGAGGTCTCTCCGCCATGGCGATCTGCCTCGTGGGAGACAGCGGCCACGCCAACTCCCCCTTCGCCGACGTGCGGGTGAGACGGGCGGTGAGCCACGCCATCGACGCGAAGTCGCTGGTCGACGCGCTCACCCGCGGCTTCGGACGGGTGAGCAACCAGTACGCCCTGGTCGGGAGCTGGGGGCAGAACCCGAACGTCAAGGGGTACCCCTACGATCCCGCGAAGGCGAAGAAGCTCCTCGCGGAAGCAGGCTACCCGAACGGCTTCAAGGCCAAGCTCGTCGCGCCGAGCTGGGGCCTCTTCACCTACCCCGTGCCCGTCTTCCAGGAGGCTCTGCGGAAGGTCGGCATCGAGGTCGAGATCGAGACGGTGGACCAGATCCGGCACAAGACGATCCTGCACAACGGCTGGCAGAACGCGCTCATGATGCAGCCGGGATCCCTCGTGAGCCCGGACGTGACGAACAACCTCGTGGTCTACGCGTCGTGCCGGTCGTACCTGAAGGGCACGATGGCCTGCCCCGACGACTACAACGCCGCTCTCGGCCAGGCCCTCGCCGCGAAGGACTTCGAGACGAAGAAGAAGTGGACCTGGGAGGCGCAGAAGCTCCTCGTGGACAAGTACGCCCTCTTCAACTTCGCCTACAACGTGCCGCGGATGAACGCCTTCCACCAGGAGGTCCGCGACACGGGCTTCGGCGCGACGACCGACACCCAGTGGACGCCGGAGGACGCATGGATCGGCCGGTAGGCCGGCCGTCGGAGAAACGAGGCGCGCATGGAGCTCGAGTTTGCCTTCGAAGTCCGCTTGCTGCTCGGCACGCGGCTCCACTTCCCCATCTCCGGCGGCGGCGAGCGGGGCTTCGTCCCCGTGGTCGGGGGGGAGTTCAAGGGGCCCAGGATCGAGGGGGTCGTGCTCCCCGGCGGCGGAGACTGGCCGTACATCCGGCAGGACGGCGTGGTGGAGTTCGACGCGCGCTACCTCCTCCAGGCGAGCGACGGGACCCACATCTACCTCAGGAACCGGGGCTTCCGCCACGCGCCGCCGGAGATCGCCGAGAAGATGGAGGCGTGCGAGCCGGTAGACCCCGAGAGCTACTACTTCCGGGTCTCGCCCGTCTTCGAGGTCCCGGCCGGCCCGCACGACTGGCTGAGCCGCATGGTCTTCGTCGGGCGCGCGGACCGGCGGACGGACCACTCCCTCTTCCAGTACTTCGTCGTGCGCTGACCGTGGCCCGTCGGCGGGCTGCCCGCGCATCAGGGCCGCTCGGCCGAGTAAGGGGCTGAATTGCGGGCAAGGACCGACCGGACGCGCCGGTCGCCGGGGGCGGCCCGGACCGGCGAGGGGTGAGCGATGGCTACCTATATCCTTCGAAGACTCTCCCAGACGGTGGTGGTGCTCTTCCTCGTGAGCTTCCTCTCCTTCGCCCTCCTGCACCTGATTCCGGGCGACCCCGTCATCGCGATGCTCGGGGCGGAGGCCCCCAAGGCGCAGATCGAGGCGCTGCGAAGCGAACTCTGGCTCGACCGGCCCCTGATCGTCCAGTACCTCCACTGGGTAGGCAACGCGCTGCGGGGCGACTTCGGCAAGTCCGTCGGGCTCCACGAGGACGTGGCGAAGCTCGTGCTGAGCCGGCTCCCGGTCACCTTCCACATCGGGGCCATCGCGCTCCTCCTGAGCACGTTCGCGGCCATCCCGGCGGGCGTCGTGAGCGCCGTCCGGAGGGGGACGTTTCTCGACTCCGCGATCACGGTGCTGGCGAACCTCGGGATGGCCGTTCCGGTCTTCTGGCTGGGCATCCTGGGGGTCTACCTCTTCTCCCTGAAGCTTCGGTGGCTGCCGGTGCAGGGGTACACGTCCCCCTTCGAGGACCTCTGGCTCAACACGAAGCAGATCCTCATGCCGGTCCTCTGCATGATGGTCGTGCCGCTCGCCTCGCTCACGCGGCAGACCCGCTCGAGCATGCTGGAGGTGATCCGGCAGGACTACATCGTGACCGCGCGGTCGAAGGGCTTGAAGGAGCGGGTGATCATCGCGCGGCACGCCCTCAAGAACGCGGTGATCCCGGTGGTCACGCTCCTCGGCATCCAGCTGCGCTACCTCGTCGGCGGCTCCGTGCTCGTCGAGACGGTGTTCAACATCCCGGGCATCGGCCGGCTCCTCGTGCGGGCCGTCTTCGAGAAGGACTACCTCCTGGTCCAGGGATGCATCCTCCTGATCGCTGTCTTCGTCGCGCTCGCGAACCTCGCCGTCGACCTCTCGTACGGCTACTTCGACCCCCGGGTCCGGCATGAAGCGTGAAAAGGAAAGAGAGGCACGGACTGCCACGGACGAGCACGGACGAGCACGGACCGATCAAACTCCGTCCGTGTCGCTCCGTGCTCGTCCGTGGCAGTGCGTGGTCCCGTCGGGCGAAGCCGACACCCTCGTCGGACTGCCCCCGCGCGCGTCGGGGACGAAGCGCTTTCTGCGGGTCTTCCTGGGCCGGAAGGTGGTGGCCGCCGGCGCGCTGGTGATCGGGCTGCTCGGGTTCACGGCGGCTTTCGCGCCGCTCCTGGCGCCCCAGGACCCCTACGAGCAGCACCTGATGTCCGCGACCCAGGGGCCGAGCGGGGAGCACCTGCTCGGGACCGACCCCCTGGGCCGGGACGTGCTGAGCCGGATCATTTACGGCACGCGGACGTCGCTCGCCGTGGGCGTCGTCTCCGTCGGGCTCGCGGCGGTCGTGGGGATCCTCCTCGGCCTCGTGGCCGGCTACGTGGGCGGGCTCGTGAACACCGTCATCATGCGGCTCATCGACGCGCTGATGGCCGTGCCGCCCATCATGCTCGCGCTGGCGCTCGCGGCCGCCCTCGGCGGGGGCCTGGTGAACTTGATGATCTCGCTCGCGGTCTCCCTCGTCCCCACCCAGGCGCGGCTCATGCGCGGCCAGGTGCTCGTCGTCAAACGCGCGGACTACGTGACCGCGGCGGAAGTGATCGGCGCGAGCCACCTCCGGATCATGCTCGCCCACATCCTCCCCAACTGCCTGCCTCCGCTGATCGTCCTGATCACGCTCAACCTCGGCGCCGCGATCCTGGCCGAAGCCGCCCTGAGCTTTCTCGGCATCGGCGTCAAGCCGCCGGGCGCGGCGTGGGGCTCGATGGTGAACGACGGCTACCAGTACCTGCTCTCGAACCCGCTCCTGTCGCTCGCGCCGGGGGTCTGCATCGTGCTGGTGGTGCTCGCGTTCAACCTCGTCGGGGACGGCCTGCGGGACGCCATCGACCCCCGGCTCCGGGGGACCGTATGAGCCGCCTCCTGGAAGTCAGAGATCTCAGAACGGAGTTCAGGCTCGAGGAGGGGACCGTCCGGGCCGTGGACGGGATCTCGTACCACGTGGACGAGGGGGAGGTGGTGGGGCTCGTTGGGGAGAGCGGCTGCGGGAAGTCCGCGGGGCAGCGCTCGGTGCTCCAGCTCGTCGCCAAACCGGGAAAGATCGTCGGCGGGGAGGTGCTCTTCGAGGGAGTGGACCTGCTCCAGTGCGGCCCCGAGAGCGAGCAGATGCGCGCCGTGCGCGGCGGGAAGATCGGCATGATCTTCCAGGAGCCGATGACGTCCCTCAACCCCGTGCTCACCATCGGGCAGCAGATCGTCGAGACGCTCGTCCTCCACCTGAAGCTGAGCAAACGGGCCGCCCGGGAGCGGACCGTCGAGCTCCTCGGGCTCATGGGGATCCCGGACCCGGCGCACCGGATCGACGAGTACCCCCACCAGTTCAGCGGCGGCATGCGGCAGCGGGTGATGGTCGCCATCGCGTTCGCCTGCCACCCGAGGCTCCTCATCGCCGACGAGCCGACGACGGCGCTCGACGTCACCACCCAGGCGCAGCTCCTCGAGCTCCTGCGGGAGAAGGTGCGGGAGTTCCACACGGCCATGCTCATCGTGACGCACAACCTGGGCGTGGTCGCGCGCTACGCCGACCGGATCTACGTCATGTACGCGGGTCGGATCGTGGAGTCGGGGAGGACGAGGGAGATCTTCGCCCGGCCGAGCCATCCGTACACCGTGGGGCTCCTCCGGTCGGTGCCGCGCCTGGACGAGCCGAAGGGCGCGAAGCTCGTGCCGATCCGGGGCGTCCCGCCGAACCTGAGCCGCATGCCCGACCGCTGCGCCTTCTGGCCCCGGTGCGACTTCCGGGGCGACGAGTGCGCCCGGAACCCGCCCCCGGAGCTGCGGCGGGTGGACGTCGAACACGAAGCCGCGTGCTTGCGGGACGGGCTCGTCCGGGAGGAGGTGGCCCGTGGGCGGTGACGCGTGCGCCGTGGAGCCCACCGCGGAGGAGAAGATCGCCGAGGTCAGGGACCTGCGGATGTACTTCCCGGTGACGAGGGGACTCCTTCGCCGCGAGGTCGCCCAGGTGAAGGCCGTCGACGGGGTGAGCTTCCAGCTCCGGCGGGGGGAGACCCTCGGCCTCGTGGGCGAGAGCGGCTGCGGCAAGACCACGGTCGCCCGTTGCCTCCTGCGGCTCTGCGAACCGACGGGCGGGCAGATCTTCTTCGAGGGCCGCGACATCGGGCACCTGCCCCGAAGGAAGCTCCGCCCGCTGCGCCGCCGCCTCCAGCTCATCTTCCAGGACCCCTACAGCTCCCTCGATCCCCGGCAGACCGCCGGGAGTATCGTGGGAGAGCCGCTCCGGGTCAACGGGACGGCCCGCAACGGCCGGTACCGGGAGCGGGTCGCCGAGCTCTTCCGCATGGTGGGCCTCGACCCCGCGTTGGCAGATCGCGTGCCCCACGAGTTCAGCGGCGGGCAGCGGCAGCGGATCGGCATCGCGCGGGCGCTCGCGACGGACCCCTCCCTCGTCGTCTGCGACGAGCCGATCTCCGCGCTGGACGTCTCCATCCAGGCCCAGATCATCAACCTCCTCGAGGAGCTGCAGCAGAGGCTGGGCCTCACCTACCTCTTCATCGCCCACGACCTCTCGGTGGTGAGGCACATCAGCGACCGTGTCGGGGTGATGTACCTGGGACGGATCGTCGAGCTCGCGGACTGGAGGTCGCTCTACGAGAACCCGCTCCACCCGTACACGAGGGCGCTGCTCTCGGCCGTCCCGGTGCCGGACCCGCTCGTCGAGGCGCGGCGCGAGCGGCTCCTCCTCAAGGGCGACGTCCCGAGCCCCCTGCGCCCGCCCGAGGGCTGCAGCTTTCACCCCCGGTGCCCGCTGGCGATCCCGGAGTGTCGGAGCGCCGTCCCGCCGCTCCTCCCGGTCGCACCGGGCCACAGCGTCACCTGCACGAGGATCGACGGGAAGTAGCCCGGAGGAGCTCTCGGAGGCTCCCGCACGAGCCTTCGCCGCCGCCCCTCCGCGCCGATGAGCGCAGCTGCCGGAGGCACCGAAAGGAGCGCCGGTTTTGTCACCGGGATTTTCCCCCGTTGACACCCGCGGGCCGAGACGATACTTTAGCGACCGCTAGCTAAGTTCACCGCGCGCTGTCGCTCCCCCCGTCGCCCCCGTCCTCCCAGGCGGGTTGCACTGCCTCGCTCTCTCTGTCCCGACCCGCTCCTCGGGCGGGACCGAGATCCGAGTCAAGCCAATGCGAAAGGTAGGCTGAAGCGAAAACGGTCCAACCAGATTCCCGGAAAGAGGAGAGCATCATGAAGAAGCTGGTCGCCGGCGCCCTCGTCTCCTTCTGTCTCTTTCCCTTTCTGTCCCCTCTTCCCTCGTACGGCGCCGATAAGGTCGCCGCGCTCGAACTGGCCAGCTTTCTGCCGCCGCAGAACCCCTTGAGCGTCTTGTTGGTCGAGTTCGCCAAGGAGGCGGAGAGGAGGACCAACGGGCGGGTCAAGATCACCGTCCACCACGGGCAGACCCTCGTCCCGATGCCCCAGACGTACGACTCCGTGATGAATGAGATCGCCGACATGGGGTTCGCGTCCCTCAGCATCAACCCGGGCCGTTTCCCCCTGATGGAGGTGCTGGACCTGCCCCACGGCATCAAGAACGCGCGGATCATGACCCAGCTCTCCAACAGCATGTACAAGAAGTTCCAACCCAAGGAACTGGATGGCGTAAAGGTGCTCTTTCTCCTCTCCCACGGTCCTGGGATCGTCCACACCAAGACCCCCGTCCGGAAGCTCGAGGACCTCCAAGGCCTGAAGCTCCGATGCCCCGGCGGCTTCATCACCTCGATCGTCAAAGAGCTGGGCGGTGTTCCCCTCGTGATGCCGGCCCCCGATACGTACGACGCCCTCAAGCGAGGCGTCGCCGACGGCGTCGTCGCCACGCCCGATGCTCTGGTCTTCTTGAAGTTCGGTGAGATCCTCCCCTACACGACGGAGAACTACGGGACGGCCTTCGAGAGCACCGGCTACGTCATCATGAACAAGAAGAAGTGGAACTCCCTGCCCGCCGACGTCCAGGAGACGATGAACGCATTGGGCGAAGAGTACTCGGACAAGCTCGCGCGCCGCTGGGATGAAATGGACCAGATGGCGATCAAACAGTACTCGACCCGGACCGTCTTCAAGCTGTCCCCGGAAGAGGAACAGAGGTGGTTCCGCAAGATCGCGCCCTTGTATGACCTGTACGTCAAGGAAAAGAGCGCGAAGGGTCTTCCTGCCGCCGAAGCCCTGAAGTTCTGCCGCGACTTTGCCAGGACTCATCAGCAGTAGGAAGGCCGCTCATGGTCGAGCGCCTTGAGGTACCGCCCGAGCGAGCGCCGACGGTCGTAGAGCGCCTCGACACGTTCTTCGGCAGGGCGAGCGCCTGGCTCGCGATCGTCGCCGGAGTCGCGCTCGTCCTGGTGATGCTGCTCACCGCGGCCGACATCATCGGCAGGGCTTTCCGGATGCCGATCCCCGGCACCTTCGAGATCGTCTCGTTCGCGGGCGGCCTCGTCGTGGGCCTGGCCGTCCCGCTTACGACCCGGGCGAAGGCGCACGTCTTCGTCGACCTCCTCATCACGAGGGTCTCGGGGCCGACCCGGTCCGTGCTCACGGTCGCCACGCGGCTCCTGAGCGCGGTGATCTTCCTGATCATGAGCTACAGCATCGTGCGGATCGCCTTCCGGATCCTCGAGTCGCAGGAGGTGACCCCGGTCCTTCACCTGCCCTTCTACCCGGTCGCCCTGGCGATGGGAGTCGCGTTCTTCGTGGAGGCCGTCCTCCTCGTGCTGGAGGCGTTCGGGGCGGGACGAAGAGCCCATGGCTGAGCTGCTCGTCGGATGCGTCGGCCTGGTGCTGCTCCTGCTGCTCTTCCTCACGGGGATCGAGCTGGCCTTCGCCATGACGGCCGTGGGTTTCCTCGGCTTTGCGTATCTGCGGTCGGTGCACGCCGCGGTCAATCTCCTGGGCAAAGACTATTTCGACGCCTTTGCGTCCTACGCCTTCACCGTGGTGCCGCTCTTCGTGCTGATGGGCCAGGCGGCTTCGAATTCGGGCATGGCCGAGGAGCTGTACAAGACGGCCCGGAAGTTCGTCGGCCACGTTCCCGGCGGCCTCGCCCTCGCGACCGTGGTGGGCGCGACGTTCTTCAAGGCGATCTCCGGGTCGACGCTCGCCACCGCGGCGACCTTCTCGAGCGTCGCGATCCCGGAGATGGACAAGTACGGCTACAGCAGGCGGCTCTCGACAGGGATCGTCGCGAGCGTGGGCACGCTCGGCGTCCTCATTCCCCCGAGCGGGGTCATGATCATCATGGCGATGATCACCGAGCAGTCGATCGGCACCCTCTTCCTCGCGGGGACCGTCCCGGGTCTGCTCATCGCGCTCCTGTTCCTGCTCGTCATCCTCGTCTGGTGCCGGATCGACCCGGCGTTGGGACCGAAGGGACCCGTCTTCGCCTGGAGGGAGCGCACGCGCTCGCTCCCCCAGGTGGTCTGGCCGCTCCTGATCTTCTGCATCGTCATCGGGGGACTCCTGAAAGGGCTCTTCACGCCGACGGAGGCCGGAAGTGCAGGCGCCATCGCGGTCGTCGCCCTGACGATGGCGAAGCGCGACCTCGACACGAAGGGCCTCATCGTCTCGATCAGCGAGTCGCTGCGCATGGGGTGCATGGTCCTGATGCTGATCGCCGGCTCCGCCGTGCTGGGTCACTTCATCACCGTTACCAAGATCCCGGCGGTCATCGCGGAGTGGGCGGTGACGCTTCCCCTGCCGCCCAAGGCGATCATGGCGGTCATCGTCGTCATCTACCTGGTGGGCGGCTCGTTCATCGACGACATGGCGTTCATGATCCTCGCGACCCCGATCTTCTTCCCGGTGGCCATGAAGCTCGGCTTCGACCCGGTCTGGTTCGCCGTCTGCATCGGCGTCACCCTCATGATCGGGGTGGTGATCCCGCCGGTCGCGGTTTCGGTCTTCATCGTGAAGAGCATCACGGGAGAGTCGATCGGCGTCGTCTACCGAGGGGTCCTGCCGTTTCTCTTGAGCCTCCTGGGGTGCCTGGTGCTCCTCTTCCTCTTCCCCGACGTGGCGACCTGGCTCCCCCGGGCGCTGGAATGACCTGAGTTGCCGATGCCGGACGACGCACAGGGAACCCATCACGAGCTCCTCCGAGAACAGGCGGCCCGGCGCGGCGACGCCCCGTTTCTCCTCTTCCGGGAGGAGACCGTCTCCTTCGCCGCACTGGAGGCGCGCTCCGACACCCTCGCCGGGGCGTTCCAGCACCTCGGCGTCCGAGGGGGCGACCCGGTCGCGGTGATGACCGGCAACCGGCCCGAGTTCCTCTACACGTGGTTCGCGGCGAGCAAGCTCGGTGCGGTGCTCGTCCCGGTCAACACGGCCCACCGGGGCAGCATCCTCCGCCACATGCTCTCGATCGCCCGCTGCAGCCTCGCCGTCGTGGAGGACCGGTACCTGCCCCAGCTCCTCCCGGAGCTCGAGAGCCTTCCGGACCTTCGCACGATCGTCGTCCTCGACGGGGCGCCCGACGCGGTCCCGCCGGCCCGGGCGAGCGTCCGCTTCGAAGAGCTGCTGGCGCACCGGGGCTCGTTCCAGGCGCCGGTCGTCCGTCCGCCTGACCCGGCGCTCATCATGTTCACGTCGGGGACGACGGGCCCCTCGAAGGGGTCGCTGAAGCCTCAGAACGAAGGCTTTCAGACGGCGCGCATCACCGCCGCGTCGATGGGGTACGGGCCCGGCGACTGCGTCTACCTCGCCCTTCCCCTCGTCCATGGGGCGGGCCAGATCATGGGCGCCCTGGCGGCGCTCTCCGCGGGAGCACGGGTCGTCCTGGTGGAGCGCTTCTCGGCGAGCGCCTTCTGGCCCGACGTGCGCCGCCACGGCTGCACCGCGGCCAACTACGTCGGCAGCATGATCCCCATCCTCATGAAGGCGGAGCCGCGCGCCGACGACGCGGACAACCCCCTGCGGGCTCTCTTCGGGGCGGGTGCGCCGGTCTCCATCTGGGAGGCTTTCGAGCAGCGCTTCGGGGTCACCCTGGTCGAAGGCTACGGGATGACCGAGGTGGGGATCATGTTCCTCAGCCTCCCCGGCGCCCGGCGGCCGGGCACCTGCGGGAAGCTGCAGCCCCACTTCGAAGTGCGCCTGGTGGACGACCAGGGGCGCCCGGTGCCCGACGGCGACCCCGGAGAGCTGCTGGTGAGGCCGAAGATCCCCGACTTCTTCATGCTCGAGTACGTCGGGATGCCGGAGAAGACGGTGGAGGCGTGGCGGGACCTCTGGTTCCACACCGGAGACTACCTCGTGCGGGAACCGGACGGCTTCTACCGCTTCAAGGACCGGAAGAAGGACGCGATCCGGCGGCGGGGCGAGAACATCAGCTCCTTCGAGCTCGAGCAGGTCGTCAACGCCTTTCCCGCCGTCCTGGAGAGCGCCGCGATCGGGGTCGCCTCCGACGTCGGCGAGGAGGACGTGCTGATCTGCGCCGCCCCGAAGCCGGAGCACCGGATCGACCCCGGCGAGCTCCACCGTCACTGCAGCGAGCGGATGGCCTCCTTCATGGTCCCGCGCTACATCCGCGTCCTGGAGAGCCTGCCGAAGACCCCGACGAACCGGGTGGAGAAGTACAAGCTCAAGCTCGAGGGCGTCACGGCGGAGACGTGGGACGCCACCAGGGCGTGAGGAGGTCGGAAGTGAACGGCGCCGTCGATCGAACCCTCCGGGGGCTCCAGGCGAGGAACATCCAGCGTGGGATCCCTCCTGGCCCGCCGACCGCATTCGCCGCATCTCGGACGAGCACGAGAGGCACCTCTGGTCCCTTCACGACGCGGCCATCAAGGGGACGGACCGGTCCGCGCTCTGGGCGGCGGCGCGGGCCCTGCTGAACCGACGCTCGGAAGACGCGGGCGAGCGCGCCCGCGCGGAAACGAGGAGGAGAGATGAGCTCTGACCGAGAGGCGGCGCTGGAGAAGCGGTGGAAGGGGGTCCAGGAGCACCTGGGCTTCACGGACGAGGAGCTCGCCACCTACCGCTCCTTCCCGAAGAACGTGAAGGCCATGGAGGAGGGCCGCGCCTTCGTGACCCACGAGATGGTGGTCGAGGTGATCGAGGCGAAGAACTGCGCGGCCGGCTACCGCGTCGGCGACCGGTTCCTGGTCGACTCCCACGGGTGCCTCGTCGCCGAGGAGTGTCCGCCGCGCCTCTGCGCCGCCGCCGTCTGGGCGCTCAAACCGCTCATCGACCGGCTGTGGGAGGCCTTCTTCCACGGCGCCACGGAGGTCCTCCACGACACGGTCCGCTGTCCGGACGTGGGGGTCGCCCGGGGCGGCGCCGGAGAGGTCACCCTGCGGATCCGTGCGGTTCCGCGGCGGCGGCAGGACGCCCCCGCCCAGGCGCGGCCGTAGGGCTCCGATGGTCCTCGAGCGGTTCGGACTGGACGGGAAGGTCGCCATCGTCACGGGCGGGGGCACGAACCTCGGCAAGGCCATGTGCCACGCGCTCGCCCGGGCCGGGGCCGATCTGGTGGTCGCGGCGAGGAGCCCGGAGCCCCTGGCCGAGACCGTTCGGGAGGTGACCGCCCTCGGCCGGGCCGCGATCGCGGTCCCCACGGACGTCACCGACTCCGCCCAGGTCGCCCGCCTCGTGGACGAGACGCTGCGGACCTTCGGGAAGATCGACGTCCTGATCTGCAACGCGGGGGTCGCCCGGGGCATCGAGGCGTCGCCCCGGGACCGGGTCCCGCGAAAGCCCGTCCCGATCTGGGAGCTGACCGACGAGATGTGGCGGACGGCGGTGGACGTGAACCTGACCGGCACCTTCTTCTGCTGTCGGGCCGTGGCGCGCCACATGCTCGAACGAGGCGAGGGCAAGATCATCAACATGGCCTCGCTCGCGGGCATCCGGGCCGCCCCGGGGGCGTTCACGTACTGCTCGTCCAAGGCAGGCGTGATCATGCTGACGAAGACCCTGGCCGTCACCTGGGCGAGGCACGGGATCTGCGTGAACGCGATCGCGCCCGGGCTCTTCGCCAGCCGGGAGGTGGACCCGGCCTTCCTGGAGAAGCAGGCGGCGTTCCTCCCCCTCGGCCGGTGCGGAGAACCGCGGGAGCTGGGTCCTCTGGCGGTCTTCCTCGCCTCCTCCGCCTCGGACTACGTGAGCGGGGAGTGCTTCATCGTGGACGGGGCGAGAAGCGCCGCCTACGCACCGGTGGGCTACGCGCCCCCGTGGGCTGTCGAGCCCGGGGGCCTCACCTGAGGAGGCGGCGATGATCCTCGACGAGTTCCGACTGGTCGGGGAAGTGGCGCTCCTCGCGGGCAGGGGACCCGGCTGGCTCACCCCCCTGGCGGTGGCGCTCGTCGAGGCGGGGGCACGCGTCGCCGTCGCCGCGCCGGGAGACGAGGCGAGCCTCGTCGTCGAGGAGGTCCGTCGGCGCGGTGGGGAAGGGCTGGCGCTGCCGGCCGACCTTACCCGTCCGCGCGCCGCGGAGGAGGCGCTCGGGCGGGCCGTCTCCGAGCTCGGGCCGGTGGACATCCTGGTCAACGCCCAGAAGCAGGAGTTCGGCAGGCCGCTCGCCGAGCTGGCGCCCGAGGAGTGGCAGGGGGTGCTCGACCAGAACCTGACGGCGGTCTTCCTCACCACCCGGGCCGCCGGCAAGCACATGCTGGCCCGGCGCAGGGGCAAGATCGTCAACGTCGTCTCCGGTCTCGGTGAGCGGGGGCTGCCCAACGGCAGCGCCTACTGTGCGAGCCTCGGCGGCGTCGTCCAGCTCACGCGCACCCTCGCGCAGGAGTGGGGTCGCATGAACGTGCGGGTGAACGCGATCGGCGCGGGGTGGATGCAGGAGGAGAGCGTTCCCGCCGCCGGGGATCCGCTCGTTTCGTACATCCCGATGCGGCGAAGGGGCTCGCCGGACGACCTGACGCCCATGATGGTCTTTCTCGCCTCGGAGGCGTCGTCCTATATGAGCGGCTACCTCTACTTCGTCGACGGCGGCCTGAACGCCCGCGGCTAGCCTCGGTGTCCTGCCGAGGCGGTTCGCGGTCCGCGGCGACCGGGGTCGGGTGGCGGCGCCCCGAAGAGGGCTGGGAGATCCTGGCGGCTGCCTGCGTTGAAGGAGCGAGAAGATGCGACTGATCGACTACTTCGACCGGGGGCTTCCCTCGCGCCGGACCGGACCTGCCTCCTCGTCGAGGGGGTCGGGAAGAGCTATCGCCACCCTCGGAAGCACGGGTGGGACGACCGGGAAGCCGAAGGGGGTGATGGGGAGAGGGCCCGTGAGGACGAGATCATCTCGGTCGTCAAGGAGAGGCTCGGGAGCGTCAAGACTCCGAAGACGGTGGAGTTCTGGCCGTCTCTGCCTCGCAGCCGGGCCGGGCAAGATCTTGAAGCGGGAGATCCGAGAACGCTTCTGGGCCGGTCACGACCGCAGGATCTGACCGGCCCTTTCCTGTGCACGTCGGGAGGTGAAGGATGGAGGAAGCACGGAGGAAGGCGAAGGGGCCCCTGGCGGGGCTTCGGGTCGTCGAGATGGCGGGGATGGGCCCGGTGCCCTTCTGCGGGATGCTCTTCGCGGACATGGGCGCCGACCTCCTCACGATCGACGCGCCGAGCGGCCGGACGAGCCGGATGCCGCTCCCGCCGTCGGCGGACCCGCTCTTTCGCGGCCGCTCGCGGCTCGTGCTCGACCTGAAGCCGCCCGGCGTCGCCGACGCCCTGCTGGGCGTCGTGGCGCGGGCCGACGTGCTCCTCGAAGGGTTTCGCCCCGGCGTCATGGAGCAGCTGGGACTCGGGCCCGAGCCGTGCCTCGCCCGGAACCCCCGCCTCGTCTACGGCCGGATCTCCGGCTGGGGCCGGGAGGGGCCGCTCGCGACCGTCGCCGGCCATGACCCGAACTACCTGGCCGTCACCGGCGCGCTCTTCTCGATCGGCTACCCCGACCGGCCGCCTTCCCAGCCGCTGACGGCGGTGGGGGACTTCGGCGGCGGCGGGCTCTACCTCGGCCTCGGCGTCCTCGCGGCCGTGCTCCACGCGCGGGAGGGGGGGGAGGGCCAGGTCGTGGACGCCGCCATCGTGGACGGCGTCGCCTCCCTCCTGACGAACATCTACGGCATGCGGAACGCCGGGCTGTGGGAGGACCGCCGGTTCTCGAACCCCATCGACGGAGGCTGCCCCTTCGGGGGGAGCTACGAGACGGCGGACGGCCGGCACGTCACCGTCGCCGCGATGGAGCCGAAGTTCTACCAGAACTTCCTGAAAGGCCTGGGCCTCGACCCGGCCGAGCTGCCCGTCCGGGAGCGGAAGGAGAACTGGCCGGCCCTGCGGGAGCGGTTTGCTGCGGCCTTCCGGACGAAGACCCGGGACGAGTGGGCGGCGGTCTTCGAGGGCGTGGACGCCTGCGTCTCCCCCGTGCTCGACCTCGGCGAGGCGCCGCGCTACCCCCAGAACGTCGCCCGGGGTGTCTTCGTCGAGGTAGACGGGAAGCCGGTCCCGGGGGCGGCCCCCCGTTTCAGGGGCACTCCGACCGGGGTCGCGCCGGCGAAGGCCGGGCCGGTGCGGGAGGTGCTGGCGTCCTGGGGCGTCGCCGAGGCGACCGTCGACCTCCTCTGCGCCGTGGAGGGCGGCGCGGCGGGCTAGGGTGGACGCGAACGCGCGGGCGGAAAGGATCGATCATGGAGTTTCGCTTCTCTCCGGACGAAGACCTCCTGCGGTGGGCGGTGAGGGACTTCGCCGAGCGGGCCGTCGGGCCCAAGGACCCGGACGCGCTGCGGCGCTCCTTCCGCCCCCTCGTGAAGACGATGGGGAGCCTCGGCTACCTCGGCCTCGGTGTTCCGGAGGAGTACGGCGGGAACCCGGGGAACCGGGCCGGCCTCGGGGTCGTGGTGGAAGAGGTGGCCCGGACGGACCTCGCGCTCGCGCACTTCGTCGCCACCACGTACGAGGTGACCCTGGCGGTCGCCCGGTACGGCAGCGGGGCGGCGAAGGAGGCGTGGCTTCCGCGGCTCGCGGGCGGCGAGGCCCTCGGGTGCGTGGCCGTCACCGAGCCGGGCGCGGGGGTGGACTTCGGCGCCCTCGCTTCGACCGCGGAGCGCGAAGGCGGGTCCTGCCGGGTGGACGGCGAGAAGGCGCCGGTGAGCTTCGGGCTGGAGGCTGACGTCGCCTTGACCCTGGCCACCGCGGGAGGGGCCGCCGCGGGGCTCCTCGTCCCCCTCGACCTGCCGGGGGTCGAGCGCCGGCCGTGGCACGGCACCGGCCTCGCCCTCGCCGCGCCCGCCTCGCTCCGGTTCCGGGAGGTACGGGTGCCGGCAGGGAACCTGCTGGAGGAGGGCGGGGGAGGGCTCGCCCTCGATCGCGAGGTGGGCGTCGGCGGCACGATCCGCAAGGCGCTCTGCGCGCTCGCCACCCTGGGGGCGGCGCAGACCGCCCTGAAGCACGCCGTCCGCTATGGCAGGGAGCGGCACGCCTTCGGCCGAGCCATCGGGAAGTTCGAGGGGGTCTCGGAGAAGATCGCCGAGGACGCGACCCTCGTGGAAGCCGCCCGCTGGCTCTGCTACCGCGCGCTCTTCCTGCTCGATGAGGGGAAGCCCGCAGAGCGGGAAGCCGCCATGTGCGGTTGGTGGGGACCCAAGGTCGCGTACCGGACGCTCCAAGACGCGCTCCTCGTCCACGGCCACGCGGGCTTCTGCGACGACCACCCGTTCCAGCAGATGTGGAGGGACGTCGTCGCCTTCGAGCTCCTCGCCGGGCCGGCGCAGCTCCAAAGGCTCGCGATCAGCCGGGACCTCTCCGGCGCGGCAGGCGTGCCCGACGAGCTCGCGGGCGCGCTGCCCTACCTGTGACCCGCCCAGAGCGGGGAGGACGAGAGCCATGGTCTTCTTCACCGCGGAGCAGCAGCGTTTTCAGACCGAGATCCGGGACTTCGCCCGCCGGGAGCTCAGGGCGGGGGCCCGGGAGCGGGCCGGGCTCGACCGCGTCCAGCCGGAGGTCCTCCGAAAGCTCGCGGACGCGGGCCTCCTCGGCCGCGGGGCCTCCGTGGCGTACGCGCCGACGCCGACCGACGCCGTCACCTTCGGCATCCTGATCGAGGAGGTGTGCCGGGTCGACTACACGGCCATGATCGTCCTCCTCGTCGGGTGCCTCGTCTACGGGATGGCCGAGTGGATGACGGAGGAGGTGAGGGGGAGCTTGCTGCCGGCCTTCGCCGCGGCCGGCGAGTTCGTCTGCTTCGCGAACACGGAGCCGGGCTGCGGCTCGGACGCGGCCGCGATCGCCACGACGGCGGTCCGGGACGGCGACGGCTACCTCCTCTGCGGGGAGAAGACCTCCATCAGCGGAGGCCTTCAGGCGGACAGCGCGATCATCACGGCCAAGACCGACCCCTCGGCCGGGGTCAAGGGCGTGAGTCTCTTCTACGTGCCGCTCGCGTTCCCCGGCGTCTCGAGGTCGGGTTTTCGGGACATGGGGAACCTGTCGGCGGCGCGCGCCTCCCTCGCCCTCGACCGGGTCCGGGTGCCGGCGAGCTACCGGATCGGTCCGGAGGGGGAGGGGTTCAGCAAGGTCATGCGGACCTTCGACGCGAGCCGGGTCTACGTCGGCCTCTCGGCCCTCGCCCTCGCCCAGGCGTCGCTCGACGAGGCGGCCGAGCACGTCAAGGAGCGGCAGGCCTTCGGGCGACCGCTCAGCCACTTCGAGGGGGTCTCCTTCCGGCTAGCCGAGCACGCCACCCTCGTCGAGGCGGCGAGACTCCTCTGCTACGAGGCGCTGAAGCTCCGGGACGAGGGCAAGCCCCACAGTCGGGAAGCGGCCATGGCCAAGTGGTTCGGCCCCAAGTGCGCGGTCGACGCCACCCATGAGATGCTGCTCCTCTGCGGGCATCAGGGCTACAGCGACGAGAGGATGTTCGGGATCCGCTGGCGCGACGCGGTCAGCACCCAGCTCGGCGACGGGACGGCCGAGATCATGAAGCTCATCGTCGCCCGGGAGCTCCTCGGCGCCCGGTTCGCCCCCCGCCTCTGAAGGGACTCCGCAAAAGACCGGGTCGTCTACCCGTTCCTGATTTCGCTCGTGCTCTGCCTCGTCCTGCTCTTCCTCTTCCCCCGGATCGCGCTCTACCTGCCCTCCGTCCTGACGCGGTAGGGCCCCGGCCCGGATCCGGAGGGAGTTGCTCCCCTCCCCGTTGACACGATCCGCGCGTTCAGGTACCTTACCGACCGTTCGCTAAAATTATCCGAGAGGGAGGGCCCATGGCCGCCGAGAAGAGCCTCGAGCAGAGAGTCCAGGAGCTCGAGCGCCGGCTCCACGAGTTGGAGTCCGCGGAAGAGATCAAGATCCTCCAGAGCCGGTACGTCCGGGCCCTCGCGGACCGCCAGTGGCGGGAGATGCTCGACTTCTTCGACGAGGACGCGGTGACCGACATCACCTTCCACGGGGTGACCCGCGGGAAGGAGGAGCTCTGGAAGGTCTTCGAGCGGCTCGAGGGCCTCGCGCGCTTCCACGACGCCTACGTGCTCAGCTCCCCCGTCATCCGCGTCGACGGCGACGCGGCGACCGGCGAGTGGACCTGGCACCGCCACTACTGCGACATCGCTACCCCCCACGGGCCCACCCTGCGCGTCTGGGGGCCGTGGATGGAGGGCCGGTACAGCTGCGAGTACGTCCGGCGGGACGGCCGCTGGCTCATCAAGCAGCTCTACTTCCGGACGGTCGCCCCGGATCCCGGTCAGGACACGAAGGTCACGATCGGCCCGGCGACCGGCCTCGGAACGCAAGGAGGTCACCCGTGAGGGAAGTCTACGTCGTCGGCGTCGGCATGACGCCCTTCGGAAAGCACCTCGCGACTCCGTGCGCCGAGCTCGGGAGGTCGGCGGTGTCGGCGGCGCTCGCCGACGCGGGGATCGGGGTGGGGGACCTCGACTTCGCCTTCTACGCCAACACGGCCCAGGGAGGTGTGGAAGGCCAGCACGGGGTCAAGGGGGAGCACGCGCTCCGCCCCCTCGGCGTCGAGGGCATCCCGGTCGTCAACGTGGAGAACGCCTGCACGGGCTCGAGCACCGCCTTCTACCTGGCGGCGGCCCAGGTGGCCGGCGGCTTCGCCGACGTGGCGCTCGCCGTGGGCGCCGAGAAGCTCTACACGGAGGACCGGGAGAAACGCCTCGGCGTCTTCAACCAGCCGGCGGACCTCGACGCGGCGCGGGCTTTCGTCGAGCGCTACTGGGAGGAGGCGTCGCAGGTGTCCCCGCCGCCCACGGTGGTCGTCGACGACTCCATGCGCAGCGTCTTCATGGACATCTACGCCGTAAACGCGCGCCTCCACATGAAGCGCTTCGGCACGACCTGGGAGCAGATCGCGGCGGTTTCGGCGAAGAACCACAAGCACTCCACGATGAACCCCCTCTCGCAGTTCCGCCACGCGATCGGCCTCCAGGAGGTGCTCGCGGCGCGGGTCGTCTCCTGGCCGTTGACGCTGCCGATGTGCGCGCCGATCAGCGACGGGGGCTCGGCCGCAGTGCTCTGCTCGCGCGACGCGCTCGACCGCTTCGACCGGCGGCGGGCGATCCTCGTCCGCGCGAGCGTCCTCAAGACGGGCACGAGCCGCGACATCGGGGATCTCGAGCGGCACGTCTGCCGTCGTGCGGCCCTCGAAGCCTACGAGAAGGCGGGAATCGGGCCCGAGGACGTCTCGGTCGCCGAGGTGCACGACGCGAGCGCCTTCGCGGAGATCTCCCAAGTCGAGCTCCTCGGCCTCTGCGCCTTCGGAGAGGGCGGGCCGCTGGCGGCGAGCGGGGCGACGGCGCTCGGTGGGAGGCTCCCGGTGAACGTCTCCGGCGGGCTCGAGTCGAAGGGGCACCCCATCGCCGCGACGGGCGTCGCCCAGATCTTCGAGCTCGTCCGCCAGCTGCGCGGCGAAGCCGGGGATCGGACGGTCCCGGGCGCCCGCTTCGCGGTGGCGGCGAACGGCGGCGGCTTCATCGGCGTCGAGGAGGCGGTCAGCTGCGTCACGATCCTCGGCCGCGACTAGGCGACCGGCCGTGAAGCTGATCGATTTCTTCGACAAGGGCGTCGAGCTCGAGCCGGGGCGGCCGTTCCTCATCGACGACGGGGGGCGGCGGAGCTACCGCGAGGTCCAGCGGCTCTCCCACCGGATCGCCAACGCCTTCCGCCGGGACGGGATCGCCCCGGGCACGCGGGTCGCCGTTCCCAGCAGGCTACACGGGGCGAATCAGCGCCGTTCGGCCGACGCAGGGGCCGGGTAGCAGGCAAGGACTGACCGAAGGGGACACCAGAGCCGCAAGGAGTGGAGATGCCCTACAAGCACATCGACCTGGAGCACCGAGGCCCCGTGGCGTGGCTCTACCTGAACCGCCCGGAGGCGATGAACGCGGTCTCGATCCCGCTCCTGATCGAGCTTCGCGGCGCGCTCTCCGAGCTCGAGGCCGACGACGGGACGCGGGTCGTCGTCCTCTCGGGGAAGGGGCGGGCCTTCTGCGCCGGAGCCGACCTGAAGGCGCCGCCCGAGGGCGAACCCGACCCCGACCGGCCCCCCCGCGAGTTCATCGACGTGACGGTGGACTCCGACGAGGCGCTCTCCTCCTTCCCGAAGCCGACGATCGCGGCCGTCAACGGGCTCGCGTGCGGCGGCGGGCTCGAGCTCGCGATGATGTGCGACCTCATCGTCGCGGTGCGCTCCGCGAAGCTCGGGGACGCCCACAGCAACTTCGGCATGATCCCCGGGGGCGGCGCGACGCTCCGGCTGCCGCGGATCGTCGGCCTGATGCGCGCCCGGTACATGATGTTCACGGGTGACCTCTACTCGGCGGAGGAGATGGCGGGGGTCGGCCTCGTGAGCCGGGTGGTGGAGGACGGCACCCTCGAGAGCGAGGTGCAGGCCCTCGGCGAGAAGCTCGCCGGGAAGAGCCCGCTCGGCCTCAAGCGGATGAAGCAGCTCATCAACGACGGCTACGACCAGCCCTCCAACCTGGCGCTCAAGGCCGAGAAGCACGCGATCAAGGAGCACTTGCGCTCCCACGACGCCTCCGAGGGCTTCGCGGCCTTCTCCGAGAGGCGCAAACCCAACTTCCGGGGCTTCTAGACCCCGGTGTCCCGAGCGGTCAGTCCGCGCAGCACGACGAGGAGGGTGAACGGCGGGAATCCGCGCCGTTCGAACCCACGCAGGGCCGAATAGCCGGAACGAACTCTCCGAAAGGGGCATCAGCGAGGTAGAACGCGATGGAGATCCAGGACAAGGTAGCGATCGTCACGGGCGGGGCTTCGGGCCTCGGCAAGGTCACGGCGGAGCGTCTGCTCCGGGGCGGCGCGAAGGTTGCGGTGTTCGACCTGAACGACGCGCTCGGTCGGGAGCTCGTGGAGGCGCACCCCGGGAGGGCCCTCTACCAGGCCGTGAACGTCGCGGACGAGGCCTCCGCTACGGCGGGCGTCGCCGCCACCGTGGAGGCGTTCGGGGCGGTGCACGTCTGCGTCAACTGCGCGGGGATCGGCGGCGCCGGCCGCACGGTGGGCCGCAGCGGTCCCATGCCGCTCGCCGACTTCAAACGGCTCGTCGATGTGAACCTCGTCGGTACCTTCAACGTCCTTCGGCTCGCCGCGGCGGAGATGGTGAAGAACGCCCCGACGGGCCCCCACGGCGAGCGGGGCGTCATCGTCAACACGGCGTCCATCGCGGCCTACGAGGGCCAGATGGGCCAGGCCGCGTACGCCGCGAGCAAGGCCGGGGTCGTCGGGCTCACCCTCCCCGTCGCCCGCGACCTCGCCGCCTTCGGGATCCGCGTCTGCGCCATCGCCCCGGGGCTCTTCGAGACGCCCATGATCGCCCAGATCCCGCCGCCCATCAAAGAGCAGCTCGTGGCCCAGCTCGAATTCCCGAAGCGGCCCGGCGACCCTGCGGAGTACGCCGGCCTCGTGCTGCACCTGATCGAGAACGCCTACCTGAACGCCGAGGTGATCCGCCTCGACGCGGGTACCCGGCCGCCCCCCCGTTGACATGGAGGAGATCCGATGATTCGCTCGAGCAGGACCAAACGCATGGGCATGTTGGCGGTCGCCGCGGTCGCCGGGGCGCTCCTCTTGACCCCGGCCGGGTGGGCCGCGGAGCCGGGGAAGCTGACCCCGATCTCCATCGGCGTGGGGCCGAACCTCTCCAGCCTGGACGTCTGGCTGGCCCAGAAGAAGGGCTACTTCCGGGCGGCGGGCCTCGAAGTCAACGTCGTCATCCTGACCGCGGGCTCCCAGGCCGTCCCGCAGCTCCTCGGCGGTCAGCTCCACTTCGCCGCCGTGGACACAGCCGTGACGGTCACCGGCCGCGCGAAGAGCGTGCCGATCATCATGACGGCCCAGAACATCGTGGGCGCCCCCAACCCCGAGCGCGGCTACGCGAACCTCCTCGTCCCGGCCAACAGCCCCGTCCACAAGCTCTCGGAGCTCGCGGGCCGGGCGATCGCGGTGAACCAGATCAACGGCTCGGCGTGGGCGCTCACCCGGGCGACCCTGGACAACGCCGGCGTCGACTCTTCGAAGGTGAAGTTCATCGAGGTCCCCCCTCCCCAGCTCCTCGCCGCCCTCGAGCAGGGTCGCGCGGACGCCGCCGTCATCGCCGAGCCGAACGCCTCCCTCGGCGTGAGCCAGGGGATGCGCGTCCTGGCGAACGTCGAGGCGACGAGCGTGCCCGGCGTGCCCGTCTTCACCTTCATCTCGTCCGAGGCGTGGGCGAGGGCGAACCCGGAGATCGTCCGCAGGTTCAACGAGATCATGCTGAGGGCGAACGCCGAGATCAACGGGAACCGCGCCGAGGCGATCGAGATCGCGAAGACCGCGACCAAGATCCCCCACGACGTGCTCCCCAAGGCGTTCTTCCCGATCTTCGGGACGACCCCCTTCGACCCGGCCCAGCTCCAGAAGTTCGTGGACCTCACGGTGAAGTACGGGCTCGTCCCCGCGGACAAGGCACCCGCGCCGTCCACGCTCTACTACTCGGGTCGCTGACGGAGATGGCTGCCCCGTACGCCGTTGCCGGAGGAGCCGGCTCCTCCGAGGAGCGAAGGGCCTCTCGGGCGGTGCTCCGAGGGGCCCCGGTCCGGCGCGGCGGGCTGGGACGGCTCGCCACCCAGGCGGCCGTGGTGGTCCTGGCGCTCGCCGCCTGGCAGGCGGTCCTCGCCCTCAAGCTGGTCCCCCGCTGGAGCGTTCCGGCGCCGGCTGCCGTCCTGGCCCGGCTCGGTGCGCTCCTGACCGAGGGCGTCTACTGGAAGGCTGTCGCGCAGACCTGCTGGAGCTGGGCACTGGGGCTGGGGCTCTCGGCGGCGATCGGGGTGCCCGCCGGACTGGCGATCGGGATGAGCCGCTTCGCCATGGGGAGCACGAGGCTCGTCATCGACTTCCTGCGGACGATCCCGCCCGTGGCGCTCGTTCCCCTCGCGCTTCTCCTCTACGGACCGACGCTCCCGATGAAGCTGGTCCTCGTGGTGACCGGCTCGGTGTGGCCGCTGATCGTTCAGTCCATCTACGCCTCCCACCAGCTCGACCCGACCCTTCGCCAGGTGGCGAGCTCATTTCGGCTCACGCTCCGCCACCGCATCCGTTACCTCTTCGTGCCGAGCGCGACCCCCTTCGTCTCCACGGGCTTCCGGGTGGCGGCCACCATCAGCCTCCTCCTGTGCATCACCGCCGAGCTCATCGGCGGCGCGCCGGGCATCGGCTACTCCCTGGGCCAGGCGGAGATCGGCGGTGACCTGCCGGAGATGTACGCGTACGTGATCACGGCGGGCGGTCTGGGCGTGCTCATCAACACCGGGCTCCTCGGGGCCCAGAGGCGCCTGCTCTGGTGGCACCCCTCGGTGCGCACGGGGGCCCGGTGATGAAGAAGACCCTCTCCCGACTCTCGGCGGAGCTCTGGTTCCCGGCGCTCCTGCTCGCCCTCTGGTGGAAGGTGAGCGAGGGGAGCACCTCCATCTACTTCCCGTCGCTCTCGAACATCGCGGTCCAGTTCCGCCACCTCTGGCTCTTCGAGCACGTGGCGATCGACCTCGCGCCGAGCCTGAAGCACCTCGCCCTCGGCTACGCCCTCGCGCTCGCGCTCGGCGTCGGCCTCGGTGTGCTCCTCGGGCTCGTCCGGGGCCTCGACGATGCGCTGCGCCCGGTGCTCGAGTTCGCCCGCGCCACCCCGGGTGTGGCCCTCCTCCCGCTCTTCGTCCTGCTCCTCGGCGTGGGAGCCCCGATGAAGGTGGCGCTGATCTCGTTCGGCGCCGTGTGGCCCATCCTGCTCAACACGGTGGACGGTGTCCGGAGCGTCGAGCCTCTCCTGCTCGACGTCGCCCGGACCTTCCAGATGAGGTTCCGGTTCCGGCTGCTGCACATCATCATCCCGGCCGCGAGCCCGCAGGTCTTCGCCGGCGCCCGCACGAGCCTCGCCATCGGAGTCATCCTCATCCTGGTCAGCGAGATGGTGGGCGCCGACCGCGGCATCGGCTACTTCGTCCTCGCCGCCCAGCGCAGCTTCTCGATTCCGGAGATGTGGTCGGGCATCCTGGCGCTCGGCATCGTCGGCTACCTCCTCAACAACCTCTTTCGGCTGGTGGAGGCCCGCGCCTTGGGGTGGCACCGGGGAATGACGCAGACGCAAGGAGCGCGCAAGTGATCGCCAATCGTTCGGAAACCCTTCCGGCCGGACGGGAGCTCGTCCAGGTCGAGAGCCTCTCCCACGCGTACGGGAGCGGAGCCGGTGCCCGTCTCGTGCTCTCGGACGTGCGCTTCTCGGTCGTGCAGGGCGAGTTCATCTGTATCGTCGGCCCCTCGGGAGCCGGGAAGACGACGCTCCTGCGCTGCCTCGCCGGCCTCCAACAGCCCACCTCGGGCAGGGCGGTCTTCGACGGAAGGGAGGTCGACCGCCCCCCGTCCCAGCTCGCGGTGGTCTTCCAGGACTACAGTCGTTCGCTGATGCCGTGGCTCTCGGTCTTCGACAACGTCGCGCTCCCGCTCCGCTCGGCCGGCCTCGGCAAGGAAGCGCAGCAGGAACGGAGCCTTCAGGCGTTGGGGGAGGTCGGGCTGGCAGACGTGTCGAAGGCCTATCCGTGGCAGCTCTCCGGCGGGATGCAGCAGCGGGTGGCCATCGCGCGGGCGCTCGCCTACCGGCCCGCGGCGGTGCTCATGGACGAGCCCTTCGCCTCGGTCGACGCCCAGACCCGGGCCGACCTCGAGGACCTCGTCCTCAAGGTGCGCGAGCACCTCGGGCTCACCCTCCTCCTCGTCACGCACGACATCGACGAGGCCGTCTACCTCGCCGACCGGGTGGTCGTGCTCTCGGGCTCGCCGGCCTCGGTCGCCCGGATCGTCGACGTCCCGTTTGGCTCCGCTCGAGACCAACTCCTCACGAAGGCCACCCGCGAGTTCGCCGAGCTCCGCAGGGAGGTCCACGAGATGATCCGCAGGCCCGCGGGGGCGGCGAAGTGACCCCCGGCCTCGAGTTCGTCTTCCGTCTCCGCCTCGACTTCGGCGCTCGCGTCCGCCTCGGGCCGCTCCCGGGCGGGGGGGCGCGGGGCTTCGTTCCCGTCGTGGGCGGCACGATCGAGGGGCCGCGGCTGACCGGCGAGGCCGTCCCGTTGAGCGGCGGTGACTGGCCGCTCTTCCGGCCCGACGGCGTCGTCGAGTTCGACGCGCGCTACCTTCTGAGGGCGGCCGACGGGACCCTCATCTCGGTGCACAACCGCGGCTTCGCCCACGCGCCCCCGGAGGTCGCGAAGCGGATCGAGGCGGGCGAGCGGGTGGACCCGTCGCTCAACTACTTCCGGTTGAGCCCGGTCTTCGAGGTGCCGGCGGGGCCCCACGAGTGGCTGGCCCGGACGGTCTTCGTCGGCACCGGGGACAAGCACCGAGACCACTCGGTCTTCGACTACTACGCGGTGCTCTAGTGAACCGTGCGGTCCGTTCGGGTATGGCGAGGGAGGAGGGCGAACGGCGGCAATCAGCGCCGTTCGGCCAAACGCAGGGGACGAATCGAAGGAGGAACTTGCCGGATGGGACACTCTAGATGAGCCGGCCCGAGAAGATGCGCGCCGTCCTCTGCCGGTCCTTCGGCCCACCGGAGGCCCTCTCGGTGGAGGAGGTCCCGGTGCCCCGACCGGGACCCGGGGAGGTGCTGGTCCGCGTCGACGCCGCGGGGGTGAACTTCGCCGACGTCCTGATGGTCGCGGGCCAGTACCAGGCCCGGCCTCCCTTTCCCTTCGTCCCCGGCCTCGAGTTCGCCGGCACGGTCGTGGAGGCGGCGCCGGACGTGACCGAGTGGAGGGCGGGCGACCACGTGATGGGCGCGCCGCCCTTCGGCGCCTTCGCCGAGTACATCGCCGTCGGCTCCGACCGGCTCTTCCCGGTCCCCGCGGGCATGCCCGCCCCGGCCGCCTGCGGCTTCGTCATCGCGTACGGCACCGCCTGCTTCGCGCTCAAACATCGCGCCGGGCTCCGTCCGGGGGAGACCCTCCTCGTAACCGGGGCGGGAGGGGGCGTGGGGATCGCCGCGGTAGACGTGGGAAAACGGCTCGGCGCGCGCGTCCTCGCCGCCGCGGGGTCGCCGGAGAAGCTCGCGGCGGCGGAGGCCCACGGAGCGGACGAAGGGGTGGACTGCGGCACCCAGGACCTCCGAAGCCGGGTGCGGGAGCTCACGGGAGGCCGCGGCTTCGACGTCCTCCTCGACACCGTGGGCGGAGACCTCTTCGACGCGAGCCTGCGGTCCACGGCGCACTTCGCCCGGCTGCTCGTCGTCGGCTTCGCCGGCGGCCGCATCCCTCAGGTTCCGGCGGACTACCTGCTGCTCAAGAACCTCTCCGTCCTGGGCGTGGGGTTCGGCGCGATCGTCGCGATGTCCCCCGCGTCGGCGCGAAGCGTGATCGCCGAGCTGGAGGCGATGCACTCGGCGCGTCCCTTTCGCCCCGAGCTCGCAGGGGAATACCCGCTGGAGAACGCCGGGATGGCGCTCTCCCATCTTGCGGAGCGCAAGGTGACCGGCAAGCTGGCAATCGTGCCCTGACGAGAGCAGACTCGTGTCCCCTTGGGAAGTCCTTGCCTGCTGATCAGCCCCTGCGTGGGCTGAACGGCGCGGATTCGCCGCCGTTCGCCCTGCCGGGCGTGATGTGGGAACCAACCGCACGGGAACACTGAATGGACCCTGGCACCGAATCATCCTCAGGAAAAAGCGCAATGAAGAGAAAGCAGGAGATCCTTCGCGAGGTCGCGGGGCTCTTCTTCGAGAAGGGCTACAGCGGAACGTCCGTCCGAGACATCGGCAAGGCGCTGAACATCACCAACCCCGGGATCTACTACTACTTCGAGAACAAGCAGCAGATCCTGTACACGATCTGCAACGATCTCATGACACGGGTGCTGGAGGACGTGAGGGCGCGGATCTCGACGATGACCGCTCCCCGCGAGATGCTGGAATTCATGGTGAAGGCGCACATCGACGTCTTCGTCGAGAGTCCCGCCGAAACGAAGGTCATGATCTACGAGCAGCACTCCCTGGAGGGCGAGTACCGGAGCCGCTTCCGTCGGCAGCAGCGGGAGTACATGTCGGTTCTGAAAGAAGTTCTGGGCCGCCTCGCGGAAGAATCGGGGGCAGACGTCGACCTGAACGTCGCCGCGTTCTCCCTGATCGGGATGCTGAACTGGGTGGTCCAGTGGTACGAACCCGCCGGGAAGGTGCCGCCCGACCGGCTCGCAGAGGACGTCGCGCGGCTCTTCTTGAAGGGCTTCGAAGGTTCGCACGACTAGAGTCCCGTTTGGTTGGTCCTTGCCTGCTATTCAGTCCCGCGCCGGACGAACGCGTTGAAGTGGGGCGCTTCTTCTGCGGCTACCTCGGCCAAGCCGGGGCCCGGCGCCCTGCCGGCCACCTGGCATTCCACATGCAGCACCAGGGGGTCGTCGACGTCGAGCTTACGCGAACGAGGCGGCGATCTCGGCTAGCGGCAGAAACAGTCGTCGCCCGGCGCTTGGGAGTGGTCTGAATCCGTAATGCTCGTAGAAGGCCTGTGCGGCTTCATCTTTGGCGTCCACGACGAACGCGAAGGAGGCGATCTCGCTGCGAAGCGTTCGGCTGAACGCGTCGAACAGCAGCAACTCGCCGAGGCCTCGGCCGTGCTGGCGACGATCGACGGCAAGGCGCCCCAGCAGAGTCGCGGGGATTGCCGGATACCTGGGTAGCTTCTTCGCCACCTCGGACGGCGGATCGACGAGCAAGACGCTCGTCGCCGACAGCGCGTAATATCCAGCCACGGAGCCATCTTGGCCGACCACGACGAAGCAGGTTGCCACCCGCTTGCGGCTGTCCTGGCCAGCTTGCGCACGAAAGTACCTATCGAGCGTTTCGACGCCACATGAAAAGGCCGCTCGGTCGTGCTGATCGCCAAGCAGTGGCCGCATCACTCCCCAGACGCGATATTTCGCACCCACCCTTGAAATTTCGAGGGCGTGGTTCGCCACGCTCGTCCGACGCTGAAGTCCACCTCCAAGAAAGTCTTTGAGATTCCGCTGGATCGCATCACGTCGTCTCGCGTGAGCCCGTGGCATGGAGCTTGAAGCAGGGCTGTCGGGACAAGCAAACGCAATTCCAGAGAGACGGAACGAACGAAGGAGGCACACGCGATGGCTTTTCGGATTTCAGTGGACGCGGGCGGTACGTTCACCGACGGCGTCCTCGTGAACGAACACGGCGAGGCGATCACGGCCAAGGCGCACACGACGCCACGGGACCCGGCCGTCGGCACCCTCAACTGCCTCAGCAAGCTCGCCGAGCTCGCGGGGACGAGCCTCTCGGGGCTCCTCGCGCGGACGGGCACGATCATCCACGGCACGACGCTCGCCACGAACGTGGTGGCCACGCGGTCGGGCGCGAAGATGGGGACGATCGCCACCAGGGGCTTCCGGACCCGCATGGTGTTTCAACAGGTCCCCAAGTCGGACTGGGTCGAACGGCAGGTGGACATGTACGACTTCCGCGTCGACCCCCCGCCGCCCCTCACGCGCTCCTGCCTCATGACGGAGGTGGAGGAGCGGGTCAACGCGGACGGCAAGGTGCTGATCCCGCTCAACGAGGAGTCGGTACGCGAAGCCGTGCGCTACCTCCGCAACCAGCAGGTGGAGTCGATTGCGGTCCTCTTGATGTTTTCCCCGCTCTACCCCGCGCACGAGCAGCGCGTGGCCGAGCTCATCGCCGAGGAGTACCCGGGCGTCCACGTGGCCCTCTCCTCCACGGTCCTGCCGGTCATCGGCGAATTCGACCGCTGGAGCACCACGATGTTCAGCGCCTACGTCGCCCCGGCCGTGTCGGGCTACGTGGCCGAGATCAACGGGATCCTGGAGAAGCAGGGCTTCCGGGGGCAGCTCCTCTTCATCCAGAGCAACGGCGGCACGGCCACGCCGCAGGTCGTCGTCGAGAACCCGGCGACGCTACTCCTCTCCGGCCCGGCCGCGGGTCCCTCGCTGGGCCTCGCGCTCGGCCTCTCCCACGGGCTCGGTAACGTCCTCTCGGTGGACATGGGCGGGACGAGCTTCGACGTGGGCGTTGCCCACGACGGGACGGTCGACACCGTGCAGACGCAGGTCATCGACTGGAAGAAGTTCTGCCTGCCGACGGTGGACGTCTCGGCCGTGGGGGCGGGCGGCGGGAGCATCGCCTTCATCGACGCCGCGGGCCGCCTGGACGTGGGACCGAAGAGCGCCGGCGCCTCGCCGGGACCCGCGTGCTACGGGCAGGACGGGTCCGAACCCACGGTGACGGATGCCAACGTCGTCCTGGGCTACCTCGACCCGGACTTCTTTCTGGGGGGTGAGGTGAAACTCCGCCGGGACCTGGCCGAGAAGGCCATCCGGGAGAAGGTCGCGGAGCCCCTCGGCCTCGGCGTCACGGAAGCGGCGGCGGCCATCTACGACATCATCAACGCCAAGATGGCGAGCGGCACCGACGTCACCTTCGCCAAGCGCGGATACGACCCCCGGGACTTCACCCTGTGCGCCGCCGGCGGCGCCGCTGCCGTGCACGCCGTGAAGATCGCCCAGGAGCTGCGCATCAAGAAGCTCATCGTGCCGAAGGTGGCGCCCACCTACTGCGCCTTCGGGATGCTCTTCTCGGACCTGAAGCACGACTACCAGCGGGCCTACGAGGCGGAGACGGTCCACGCGGACCTCGGCAGGATCAACGAACTCTTCGGGGAGATGGAGAAGCTCGCCCGCCAGACGCTGGCCCGAGAGGGAATCCCGGACCCGGAAGTCGTGATCGAGAAGGCCCTGGAGGCCCGGTACTACGGACAGTTCCGACAGCGGATGGCCAAGGTGCCGGCCGGGCCGGTAACCGCGGAGTCCCTGCACGCGGCGATCGCCAACTTCCACGAAAACCACCGGGCGGCCCTGGGCTACGCCGATCCCAACTACCCCACCGAGCTCGTGCGGCTCCACCTCACCGGCTCGGCCCAGCTCGCCAAGCCCGTCCTCAGGACCCGGAGCGGCTCCGAGGGGGGCGCGTCGCGGGCGCGGAAGGGGAGCCGGCGGGCCTGGTTCTCCGGCGGCTTCCTCGAGGTCGAGGTCTACGACGGCGACCGCCTGGCACCTGGAGACGAGCTGCAGGGGCCCTGCATCGTCGAAGAGCGCTTCACCACCTTCGTATTGCCGGCGGGCTCGAGGACCCGGGTCGATGCGGGCGGGAACTACCTGACGCACATCGAGGAGAACTGAGATGAGCACCAATAAGAGGACAACCGGCCGCGGGATCGACCCGACGACCTTCTCCGTCGTCTGGAACAAGCTCGACTACATCACCGACCAGATCGGGCAGAAGGTCCTCTACTCGACCCAATCCTTCGTGACCGCGCTCGCGCGGGACCTGGGGCAGACCTTCCTGAACGCGGCGGGGGAGATCGTCTCGGCCGCGAGCTACCTGCCGATCCACACGATGGTCGCGCAGGAGGCGATCAAGGGGCTCGAGTCCTACTTCCACGGGGACTACGAGCCGGGCGATTTCATCGTCGCCAACGACCCGTACATCGTCAAAGGCGGTCACCTGCCCGACTGGAACTTCGTCCGGCCCGTCTTCTACAAGGGCGAGCGGATCGGCTTCTTTCAGGCGAAGACCCACGTCTCGGACACGGGGGGGTTCATGCCCGGCGGCTACGCCCCCGGGGCGTACGACATCATCGCCGAGGGCCTGAACATCCCGCCGCTGAAGATCCTCAAGGGTGGCGTCCTCCAGAAGGAGCTCTGGGGGTTCCTGCTGCGAAACGTCCGCAACTCCACGCAGGTCGACATGGACACCATGCTCATCGACGGCGCCATGGCCCAGGCCGAGGAGCAGCTGGTCGCCCTCTGCGACAAGTACGGCGTAGAGACGGTGAAGGCGTGCATGGCCGAGATCATCGACGCCGGCGAGCGGGCGATGCGCGCGGAGATCGCGAAGATCCCGGACGGGACCTACTACGGCGAGTCGGCGACCGACTGGGACGGCAAGACGGACAAGCCCGTTTGGGTCCGCGTAGACGCCATCGTAAAGGGCGACGAGCTCACGTTCGACTTCTCGAAGAGCGACCCCCAGTGCACGTTCGTGAACTGCCCGGAAGGGGTCGTGATCACGGACTCCGCCATCTCCGCCTTCTTCATCGTCGACGCAAGCGTCCCGAAGAACGGCGGCGCTCTTCGACCGATCCACGTGGTGGCGCCGAAGGGCTCCGTCGTGAACCCGATCTACCCCGCCACCGTGGGCGCGTCCCAGATCTCCGTCGGGATCCAGATCGTGGAGGCGTGCACCCTCGCGCTCGGCTCCGCCCTGCCCGAGCGGGCCATGGCCGGCTGGGGCAAGCACTTCTGTCCCATCCACATCGGCGTGGACCCGAACAAGGTCGACCCCCGGACGGGGAACCCGAGGCAGTACTTCACGGAGACCTTCGCCAGCGACTCCGGAAGCGGAGCCGTGAAGGGGTACGACGGCTGGCTCGGCATCGGCTTCGCGGCGGCCGCCGGCAACTTCCTCCGTCCCAACATCGAGAGCTTCGAGATGCACTGCCCCTTCGTCGTCAACGAAGTGAAGGTGCTCCCGGACTGGGAGGGGGAGGGAGAGTTTCGAGGGGCGCCCGGGACCTACCTGGAGTTCACCGCGCACACGGTGGCGGGCGCCCCGGCCGTGCTGCAGACGGGCAACAGCGACGGGGCGAGGTTCTCGCCGCCGGGCGTCGTGGGTGGGGGCTCGGCCCCGTTGAGCGAGATCACCGTGTACGGAGCGGACGGCTCCAAGCGGCCGCTGCGCACGATCGACCTGCAGCCCGTCTTCCCCGGCGACCGGTGCCTCACCCGGTGTGCGGGCGGCGGCGGCTGGGGCAATCCTCTCGATCGGGCCATCGAGAAGGTCCAGGAGGACGCGATCGACGGCTACGTCTCGGTGGAGCGGGCGCGCCAGGTCTACGGTGTCGTCCTCAATCCCACGACCCTCGAGGTGCAGCTCGAGGCGACCCGGAAGCTCCGCGAGGAACTTCGGGCCCGGGCCTGAGGAGGACAGACATGGTCACCGACTTCCTCGAGAGAGGCGCCCTGGTGAACCCCCAAGGGGTCTGCGTGCGAAAGGGCGAGAAGCAGTACACGTACGCTCATCTGGTCAAGACCATGAACCGCATCGCCAACGGCCTCCTCGCCGGCGGCTACGGTCTCGGGCGAAACGGGGCGGTCCTCTGCGACAACGACCCCGACGGGTACGCCTGCACCCTCGGCATCATGCGGTCCGGCATGGCCTACGTGCCCATGGACTTCCGCAACTCGGCCGAGGACAACGAGCGGATCCTCGACTTCGGGGACGCCGAGGTCCTCTTCTACGGGAGCCGCTTCCACGAACAGGTGCAGGGCTACCGAGCGAGGCTGCCGAAGCTCAAGCAGGTCGTCTGCATCGAGAAAGCGATGGATGACCTCCCGGGGCTCCCGTCCTGGCTGGAGAGCTTCCCCGACTCCTCGCCGGCCGTCGAGGTGCCCCCGGAGGCGACCTCCTGGCTCCAGACCGGGTCGGGCACGTCGGGGGACTTCAAGATGGCGATGATCCCCCACCGTGCCTACCACTCGTTCGCCGCGTACGGGCTCCTCTGGCTGCCCGACCCCAACCCCGTGATGCTCGTCGCGGCCCCGATCACCCACGCCGGCGGCGGGCTCTCGTACCACGTGCTCGCAACCGGGGGGACGCTGGTCCTCATCGACAAGCCCGATCCCGACGAGGTGCTCGACGCCGTCGGCCGGTACGGGATCACCAAGGTCTTCCTCCCGCCCACGGTCATCTACCGCCTTCTCGACCACCCCCGGGTCCGTGACTTCGACTACCGCACCCTCAAGTACCTGATCCACTCGGCCGCGCCCATGTCCGTGGAAAGGCTCAAGAGCGCGCTGGAAGTCTTCGGGCCCGTGCTCGCGGACGGCTACGGCCAGACCGAGGCGCTCGGCATCGCGAACAAGGGCCCGGGAGAGAACTTCGTCGGTGGGAAGGTCGCGCCCGACTCCCGCCTGTCGGCCTGCGGCCGCCCGGCCCTGCCCTTCAGCCGCACCGCCATCCTGAGCGAGGGAAACGAGCTCCTCCCACAGGGGAGCACGGGCGAGATCTGCGTCCGCGGCGACCAGATCATGAAAGGGTACGACAAGAACCCCTACGCTACGCGGCAGACCCTCGTAGACGGTTGGTGTCATACCGGGGACGTCGGGTTCTTCGACGAGGAGGGCTACCTCCACCTCGTGGACCGGAAGAAGGACCTGATCATCACCGGCGGTTTCAACGTCTACCCGAACGAGATCGAGCAGGTGATCGCGTCCTTCGACGCCGTCTCCGACTGCGCCGTGATCGGGGTTCCCCACGACGACTGGGGCGAGGCCGTGAAGGCCGTGGTGGAGCTCGTCCCGGGCAAGAGCGTCACGGCGCAGGAGCTCCTGGCGGCGGTACGACAGCGTCTGGGCGGCGTCAAGACGCCCAAGTCGGTGGACTTCGTCCCGGAGCTGCCGCGAAGCACCCGCGGCAAGGTCCTGAAGCGGGTCCTTCGGGATCGGTACTGGGAAGGGCAGGGGAGGAAGATCTGAGCCAAACGAAGGAGATCGCCCGGACGGGAGGACGGCGAGTCAACCAGCACGTACCGTAAACCCTCACCTTGGAGGCAGCGATGCGACGATTTCTCGGGTCCCTGTTGGTCCTTTTGGCTTCGATGGGAACAGCCCTGTGTCCGAAAGGGTCGGCGGCGGAGAAGGCCGTGTCCCTCGAGTTCATCAGCTCCATGGCGGCCACGGACAAAGTTACGCTCTTCCTCCAGGACTGGGCGAAGGAGGCGGAGAAGAGGACGAACGGAGCCGTCACGATTGCGGTGCATCCGGTCGGAACCATCGTTCCGCCGCCCCAGGCCTACGACGCGGTTGTAAAGGGTATTGCCGATGCAGCCTGGGCTCCCTTGGCGTTCAATCCAGGAAGGTTTCCTCTGAGCGAGCTGCTCGATCTTCCGCTCGGGCTTACGAACAACAAACTGAGCAGCGACATGGCGAACGCCTACTTCAAGAAGTTCCAGCCGAAGGAACTCGGCGATGTAAAGGTTCTCACGTTCGCCATGAGCCCTCCTTAGAAGACAAAGGAGCCAAAGGACTTCCCGCCGTAGAAGCGCTGAGTTTCGCCCAGGAGACTCTCAAGGGAGGCCGCAAATAGGATGGGGCCCGACCGGCTCCACCTTCTCGCGAAGAGGCTGAGCGGCGTCTTCGAGGGGGTCGCGGGTTTCGTCCTCATTGGGATGATGCTGCTCACGTCGGCCGACATCCTCTGTCGGGCCTTCGGCTCGCCTCTGCTCGGGACCTACGAGCTCGTGTCCTTCGGGGGCGGCTTGGTGCTCGGCTTTTCGCTGCCGGTCACCTCCCACGAAAAGAGTCACGTGAGGGTCGACACGCTCCTCGCCTACCTGCCGAGGTCCGGGAGGATCCTCCTTCACGTGCTGACGAGGATGATGGCCGTCGCGACGTTCATGGTCGTCGGTTGGAGCATGCTGCAGATCGGGTTGGATCTCAGGGCCACGGGGGAGACTTCGGCCGTGCTGAAGCTCCCCTACTACCCGCTTCTCTACGCCATGGCCGGCGGCTTCGCCGCAACCTGTATCGCCCTGCTCGACGATCTGAGGCAGGCGGGAAGGTCTTCCTGATGGCTTCGACGACGGTCGGCCTCCTCGCCCTCGTCCTCCTGGTCGTCCTCTGTGCCGCCGGCCTGGAGCTCGGTATCGCGATGACGATCAGCGGCTTTGCCGGAATCGCGTACCTCCGGGGCCTCGAAGCGGCGGTGGGGCTCGTGGGTAAGGACTTCTTCGATGTGTTCGCCTCCTACGGCTTTACGGTGATCCCGCTCTTCATTCTCATGGGTCAGGTGGCGCTGAACTCCGGGATTGCCGGGCAGCTCTACGGAGGCGCCCGGAAGTTCATGGGCCACCTCCCCGGCGGCCTCGGGATCGCCACGGTGGCGGGTGCGACGCTCTTCAAGGCGGTATGCGGCTCGACCATCGCGACGACCGCGACGTTCGGCAGCGTCGCCGTCCCCGAAATGGATCGTTCGGGCTACAAGAGGGTCCTCTCCACCGGTGTCGTCGCGAGCGTAGGCACCCTCGGGAACCTCATTCCTCCCAGCGCCACGCTGATGGTCATCGGGATGATCACCCAACAGTCCATCGGAAGACTCTTTCTGGCCGGCATTGTTCCGGGGCTCCTCGTGTCGCTCCTCTTTGCGCTCGTCATCGTGGGGTGGTGCAGGATGGATCCGACCCTCGGGCCGAGAGGCGCGAGGTACGGATGGAGGGAGCGTCTTTCCACGGTGCCCGAGATCCTGGGGCCGCTCGTCATCTTCATCGTCGTCATCGGGGGCCTCTTCGCGGGGTTCTTCACTCCCACGGAGTCGGGAAGCGTCGGAGCGCTCTCCGTGGCTCTTCTCACGGCGGCCCGGAGAGAACTGGCTTTCGGAGCCCTGCTCAAGTCCATCCGCGAATCGCTCCGGATCGCCTGCATGGTGCTCGTCCTGGTGGCAGGCTCCACCGTGTTCGGGCACTTCATCACCCTGGCAAAGATCACGGCGCTCATCTCCACGTGGGCCGTGGCGTTGCCGGTGCCGCCCTCCGTCATCGTGTGTACCATACTGGTCGTCTACCTCGTCGGCGGCTCATTCATCGACGACATGGCGTTTCTGATCCTCGCCACTCCGATCTTCTATCCGGCCGTCCAAAGGCTCGGTTACGACCCCATCTGGTTCGCGATCATCATTTCGATCACCGCGAGCATCGGTACGATCATCCCTCCGGTCGCCATGACCGTCTTCGTGACCAGGGCGATCACCCAGGAGCCGATCGGCGTTATCTACAAAGGCGCCGCGCCTTTCATCATCAGCTTGTTCCTGTGCCTGGTCCTCGCCTTTGCGTTTCCCGGATTGGTGACGTGGCTCCCCTCGGTCTTGATGAAGTAGCAGACTCCGGAGACAGCGGCGAGCGATATCCGGAGCGTCTCGCGCCGTATTTCGAGAGAGTCGCGATATTTCGTGGGTGCGGGCGGACGCCCCGTTCGGCTTGAGCCGGGACAGCCGCAGTTCCAGCCCGGAATGAAGCGCTTCCTGTGGGAAGGTGGTCCGGGGAAGCGGCTGGCACGAACCTTGTAAGACTCCATTCCGTCCTGGGTCCGTCCGATGCCGGACGGCGGTAGTCGGGAGGCAAGAGCGCGTCTCGATGAGTGGCCCCGGGGAGAATTCTGAGCGCCTGCCGGGCCCGGCGTCCGGCAGGCGCGATCTCTTTCACTCCAGCAGCTCCGGGAGTGGCTCCCGTTGTGCTCCTCCATCCGGAGGGAAGATCATGCCTTCTGAAGAGCGGCGGGCCGTCCCCGGCGAGCGCTCCGTCATTCGTTCCGCTTGCCGGATGTGCCACGGCGTCTGCCAGGTGCTCGTTCACGTCGAGAACGGGCGCGTCGTGAAGGTCACCGGGGACCCGGAGTGCCCCACGAGCCGCGGGTATCTCTGCCCAAAGGGCGCCGCCTCGCCCGAGCTCCTCTACCACCCGGACCGGCTCACCCACCCGTTGAGACGGGCGGGAAGAAGGGGTGAGAACCGCTGGGACCGGATCTCGTGGGGAGAGGCGATCGACCTCCTGGTCTCGAAGCTCCGCGCGATCCGCGAGGAGAGCGGCGGCGAGTATCTGGGCATGGTGCAGGGCACGGGGCGGCCCTACTCCGGCTTCGTCGCCCGCTTCGCCCACGCCTTCGGGAGCCCGAACATAACGGAGCCGCTGGAGTTCTGCTACCTCCCCCGGCAGCAGGCGGCGCGTTTTTCCTGCGGTCAGCTCCCGGTGGCCGACGTCTACGGCTTCGGCGGCGAGACGCCGCGGTGCGTGCTCCTCTGGGGCTGCAACATCACCCAGACGGCGGCTGCGGACGGGATGTGCGGCGGGATGGTCCAGCGGGCGTTGAACGGCGCCGAGCGAGTCGTCGTCGTGGACCCGCGGCGGACGAAGCCCGCGAGACTTGCAGACCACTGGCTCCAGCTTCGCCCCGGCACGGACGGAGCCTTGGCCCTGGCGATGATCCACGAGGTGCTCGAGTCGGACCTCTACGACCACGACTTCGTGCGCGCCCACTGCGTCGGCTGGGACGAGCTCGTGGCTCACGTGCGCCCGTTCACGCCGGAGTGGGCCGGCGCGATCACGAGGGTCGACCCCTCCGCGATCCGCGCGGCGGCCCGGACCTACGCGACGACCAGGCCGGCGTGCCTCCAATGGGGCAACGCCATCGACATGAGCCCCTGCGCCTTCCAGACGGCGCGCTCGCTCCTGATCCTGAGCGCGATCACCGGAAATATCGACCGTCCCGGAGGCGACGCCCTCTGGGTCGCGCCGTCTCCGGTCGCGCGGCGGTCTCCCTGGTACAACCCCTCGCTCGCAGGCGCGGAGTTCCTCCCTCCCGAGAAGAAGGCGCGCTCGATCGACGCCGACCGGTTCCCCCTCTTCCCGGGGGTCCAGCAGCCCTCCTTCTGGCGCTCCCTCGTGACCGGCGAGCCCTACCGCCTACGGGCCGTCTGGCTCATGGGCGCGAACGTCCTCGTCACGAGCACGCACTCCCTCGAGATCGAGCGGGCGCTGCAGACCGTGGAGTTCTCCGTCGCCTCGGAGCTCTTCATGACGCCCACGGCCCAGCTCGCGGACCTCGTCCTCCCCGCGGCCTCCTGGCTCGAGACCGAAGACGTGGCGAGCCTCCACAAGATCTGGTGCGTCCTCGCCCGGCCCAAGATCGCCCAGATCGGTGAGACCCGCGACGACCGGGAGGTGCTCTTCGAGGTCGCCCGTCGCCTGGGGCTGACCGAGGCCTTCCCGTGGCCGACGTATCGCTCTTATCTCGAGTGGACGCTCGAGGAGACCGGGCTCGACTTCACGGCCTTCTGCGAGAAGGGGGTCCTCACGGCCGAGCAACGGTACTTCAAGTACCGGGACCAGGGCTTCGCGACTCCCTCGGGCAAGTTCGAGCTCTTGGCCGCACCGCTCATCGCGCTCGGCGTCTCGCCTCTGCCGGTCTACCGCGAGCCGCCCCTCACGCCGGTCGCCGCGCCCGGCGTCGCGAAGGAGTATCCCCTGATCCTCACCGGCTCCGGCCGCCTCAAGGAGTTCTTTCACAGCGAGGGCCGCCAGCTCGAGAGCCTCCGCCGCCGGCACCCGGACCCGCTCCTCCAGATCCACCCCGACACCGCGGCCTCCCTCGGCGTCGCCGACGGGGACTGGGTCTGGGTGGAGACGCCCGCGGGCCGTATCACCCTGAAGGCGAAGCTCTTCACGGGATTGCGCCCGACGTGGTGGGCGCGGAGCACGCCTGGTGGTTCCCCGAGGACGGCCCCCCGGACTACGGCTGGAAACGGTCGAGCCTGAACCTCCTCTTCGGCGACGCGGCCTACGACCCGGACACCGGCTCGGAGTCGCTACGGAGCTCCCTCTGTCGGGTCCGGCGGGCGGAAGGGGGGAGGCGTCCGGCCGAAACACCATTCGAGATCGCCTCGTGACCCCGATCGTTCGGAACCGGTAGCCGCGACGAGCCTCCTCAGCATTTCGTGGGAGGCCGCGAAATATCGTGGGTCTTTCCGGGCGCTCGGGTCAGGGCTACGACAGCGTCTGGGCGGCGTCAAGCCTGGTAGCCTGATAGGGTGGGCTCGGCCCACCAGCTGATTCTGACTCCGATTATCCAATTCGATGGCGATTATCAAGAGGGCTTCCCCAACCGGGTGGGGGCTTCGTTTCCCAGCCCCGCACTGACTGCCTCTCGCAGGAGCACCGTGAGGGAACGGTGTGGCAGCGTCGTTCTTGGGAGCACACCGTCCGAGGCGGATTTCCAGGGTCATTGCGACTACATCCACTACCATCCGGTCAAACACGCGCTGGCACGTGCGCCGAAGGAATGGCCTTGGTCAACCCTTTCACCGCTTGGTGGCGCAAGGGCTGTACCCGAGGGAATGGGGAGCGGAGCCACTGCCGCTTCGGACCGATGTGGGTCACGAGTAGGAGT
>JACRCS010000558.1 GCA_016218905.1 Deltaproteobacteria bacterium | reverse complement strand
GCCGAGATCCGGCGCTCGAGAGCCGGCTTCGCCAGGCCCTCGGCCGGCGTCACCTTGGAGTGCCGGCTGGCGCGCCAGTCGCCCACGATGCCGGGCGTGACGTCCTCGTGGCAACCCAGGCACTCCTCGGTGGCGGCGCTCACGGCCGCGGCAGCGGGGGCCGCCGCAGCGAGGAGCAGTGTTGCTAGGATCAGAGTCCGGGGGCGGCGGAGAAGAGCATCTCGCGTCATGGTGCCTGCCTTTCTCTTGGAGTGGCTCGCGCGAAGCGGCAAAGATGCCGGGACGGCGCCCGCCGTGTCAAGGCGGCGTGGCGGCCCCGGGCTCTTCGGGTGTGGCCCCTGCCGCGCGCAGGGCGTGCACTCCTCGACCCACCGCGCCCGGGCGAACACGCCGTGTGGGGGTGGGCGCTTCGCCAGACGAAGAGCAAGACCCTGCTCCCCGCTCGCCAGGGCCGCGAGCACGGTCTCGGGCGCCTGGGTGTGCCAGGGAGGGGCGCTGCTCGAAAGGTGGACCTCGAGGGGCCGATTCATGGGGATCTCCGGGACGGGGGCTCGGGGACGAAGTGCCGAACGCAACAGGGTGCCTGAGAGCCCTCCGCGGTCAAGCCGGCCTCGACCGAGAGGGCTCGTTCCCGATCGCCTCCGAGCGTGCAGTCCAAGAAAGCGTCCAAGTCGGGGACATACAAGAGTGGGGGAAATCCACGGCCTACTCCGAGAGCTCTTTGATCACCTGACCGCGGGACGTGAACGAGACACCCTGCTGCCCTTGTGTGCCGATCATTACCGAGTCCACGAGCGGAGGGCTCACGGGGCGGTCCGACTGCCAGGTGACGAGGAAGCTTGCCCCGGAGCCCCCGCTTACGTCGGACTCCGGGACGATATAGCGGGTGGAGGCAAAGGGCCCAAGGGATGTCGAGGTCTTGAGGAACTTCCGGAGAGGCTTGCCGTCGGAGCCCCGGTACTCCACGTCCACGATGCGCAAGGGTAGCGTGGGGTCCGTGCTGCGGACACTGAGGGTCACCGTGAGGAAGAAGCGGTGTTCTCGGTCCCCTCGGTAGACGTGGGAGTATGCTGGAACGTAGACCACTTGGCCCCGCGAATGGGCAGGCGTTTCTGCGCGCGCGGGAGCGGGAGGGATGCCGACAGCGCAGAGGAGTAGTGGCAGGAGCGTGAGGGCGGTCGCCCCCTTCGCAGAGGTTCGCATGGTGTTTCGCTCCATTGGCGTCTGCTCCTGAAAGGGTTTGGTGTCGCCGCGCGATCAGTTGTTCCCACTCGGTTCGGGCGGCGGAGTCCCGGGCTCCGCCAACGCTTTGAACGCTGCTCGTTCCTCGTCCGCCCCGATGACGGCCAGGAGGTCATCGGGCTCGAAGCGTTCGTCGGCTTCGGGGTTGGGCCGGAAATTCCCGCCGCGGATCACGCCGACCAACGATGCCCCCGTGCGGGTGCGCACCGCCGCCTCGCGGATCGAGAGGCCGCGCAGCGGGCTGGCGGGGGACAGAGACACCCAATCCAGCTCCAGCAAGCCCCTGGCGTGCCGCAGCAAGGCGACAGTGCGCTGTTCCCCGCTCGTCTCCCGAATCGGGCCGTAGAGCTCTCGCCGCACGGCATCCGCGTACCGTTGAACCTCGGTCGCAGGAAAGTCCAGGTTCACGAGAGCCTGGCGCGTGAGCTCGAGCCCCCCCTCGAACTCCGGTTGGACCACTAGGTCGACCCCCTCGTCGTAGAGAGACTGCATCTGCTCCACCCCTTCGGACCGTGCGACGATGGGCAGCCGCGGGTTGAGGGAGCGTACTCGGTGAACGGCCGTGCGTGCCACTTCAAGGGCCGGAATGGTCAGGAGCAGGAGCCGGGCAGGCGGGACGCCAGCAGCTTCCAAGACCACGTCCTGACTGGCGTCACCATAGACGACGGGCGCACCGCCGGCGCGGATCTTCTCCATTTGTCGGTAGTCCACCTCGATGACCACGACCTCCACGCCCAGCCCGGTCAGCACTCGGGCGACATGCTGACCCACTCGCCCTCCCCCGGCGATGACCACATGGTCTCGAAGTCCTCCCCTGGGCAGATCCATCGTCTGGAAGGGTGTGCCCGGGAACAGGCGCCGCTGCACTCGGTAAAGGGGAGCCGTCAGGCGCGACACGAACGGCGTGAGGAACATGGTGAGGACGGTAGTGGAGAGAAACAGGGAGTACCCGTCGGGAGAGATGGAGTTCGAGCGAAGGCCCACCTGGGCCAGAACGAACGAAAACTCCCCGATCTGGAAAAGGCCCAGGCCAACGGCCATGGGGACCACGTTTCGGTACCCGAAAACCCGCGTCACCCCCGCGAAGACGGCCGCTTTTCCCACTGCCACGAGGGCGACCAAGAGGGCTACGCTTTGCCAGTTGGCGGCCAGGAACGCGGGGTCCAGGAGCATCCCGACCGAGGTGAAGAACAGGAGCCCGAAGATGTCGCGTAGCGGGATGATGTCGGACAAGGCGTGGTGCCCGTAGTCCGATTCGCTCAGGACCATGCCCGCCACGAAGGCACCGAACGCGAACGACAAGCCCAAAAGGTAAGTGGCGTAGCCGACCCCGAGCCCCAGGGCCGTGATGGCTAGCAAGAACAGCTCCCGGGAGTTCCAGCCGGCCACGATCCGCAGCAGACGAGGCAGGACCTTCGTGCCGAGGAAGATCACCAAGGCCAGGAAGAGGGCGGCCTTCAAGGCCGCCCACCCGACGAGCGGCAACCCCACGGCCGGGTCGTGGAGCTTAGGCAGGATGATGAGCAGCGGAACCACGGCCAGATCCTGAACGATCAACATGCCGATCATGACGCGGCTCGAGAGGGTGCCGAGCTGGCCTTGGCTCATCAGCGTCTTGAGGATCACCATGGTGCTCGACAGAGAGATAAGGGCGCCCAGCCATAGGCTGGCGACAGCGTCCCAGCCCATCCAACGGCCGGCCGCGAATCCATACGCTGCAGTGAGGATCATCTGTAATGGTGTGCCGATCACAGCAACGGCCCTGACTGGCTGAAGGTCTCGGAAGGAAAACTCCAACCCGAGCGCGAAGAGCAGAAGAGCCACCCCGATCTCGGCGAGCATCTCGATCTCGTGGATGCCCGAAACGGTGATCCCTCCCGTGTGCGGGCCAATCACGATGCCCGTCAGGAGGTAGGCGAGGATGAGGGGCTGACCGAGTTTGTGGGCGACCAGCCCCATGGATGATGCGACGAGAAGGATGATGACGATGTCGGAGGCAAGGCCCATCGAGGCACACGCTCCCTTCGAAGGTTCGGAATCTCCGCCAAGGCGCCTAGTCGAGCCGCCGGGAAGACTCCGGGCTGCAAAAGATCGAAGGGTATCTCAGCAACCTCGGGGCTGACGGAGTTCCTCGCGGGCCGGCCCGAGGCCCTTGACCTCCTCGTCTCGGCCGACACCCTCTGTTACTTCGGAGCCCTGGAGGCAGTGTTCGCAGCCGCGGCCGCCGCGCTCCGGCCGCGTGGGCTCTTCGCGTTCACGCTGGAGCGGGCCGCGTCGGGAGAAGAGGAGAAGGGCTTCGTCGTGGCAGCGGCGCGCCCTGCCGGGGAGCACGGCTCAAGGTCCCCTTGACCGCGGCCCCCTTTCGTCGCCCCGGGCGACCCTCCTACGGCCCCTCCTTTCCCATCTTCCGCCGTTCCTCGTCCCGGATCTCGCGGCGCAGGAGCTTTCCCACCTTGGACTTGGGGAGCATGTCGCGGAACTCGATGTAGTGGGGAACCTTGTAGGCTGCCAACCGCTCCTTGCACCACTTTCGCAGTTCGGTGCCCGAGACGCCCATGGCGTCGGAGCGCAGCACCACGATCGCCTTGATCCGCTCCCCCACGGCCTCGTCGGGGATGCCCACGACGCAG
>JACRCS010000036.1 GCA_016218905.1 Deltaproteobacteria bacterium | reverse complement strand
GAGGGCACCGGGATACTCCGGACGGGTCCGCTCCATGGGCACGCGATACGTCGCGCTCGCCGGGTCGCACGGATAGACGAGCCACGCCCGGTCGCAGCCGAAGACGTCCAGCACCGCGTCGAGGACGTCGCTCATCATCTGCTCGAGGTCGCTGGTCCCCTGCAAAGCCCGGTTGATCTGGTCCAGGGATTCGAAGAACCTCAGGTGGGCCAGACGGTCTTCCTCGGCACGTTGGCGTTCCGTGATATCGCTGGCGAACACGGCGACGCCGATGACGGCTCCGTCAGCCGCCAGAACGGGGTGGTGGGAGACCTCGAAGTATTTCTTCGACCTGAGCTCCTCCCCGGAAGGAGCCGACTCGAGCAGCGCCTCACCGCCCAGGGCTCGTTCGAGGTGCTTTCGCGCTTCCTCCCGGTCCCGGGCCACCGTCATGTAGTCGAGGAGGTTGCGGCCGATCTCGATCTCGGCGCCGTAGAGAGCTCTCATCGCCGAGGCATGGCTCCGATTGAAGGCGACGTACCGGAACCCCTCGTCCAGGGCGAAGACCGGCGAGCTCGTCCCCTCGAGCATCTCGCGCAGCTCGGCGCTCCGTTCGGCGAGCCGACGCTCCAGCTCGTCCCTGGCCTGCTCGAGCTCCACTCCCGCCTTCTTCAGCTCGGCGACGTCCTCGTCCGGATCGCCGCCCGTGCGACGCGCCTCGTCGAGGATCCGGCGGCGGCGTCTCTCTGCCGAGATCTCGTTCCTGAGCGCCACGCTTGCGAAGGGAAGAAAGGGCTGCACGCCGGCCCACTGGTCGCGACCCGCGACAGAAGGGTCGTCGAGCCGCAGGACCGCGACGAGCTCGGCGCCGACGAGAAGCGGCATCACCCATGTCGTGCCCCTCGCGGGCTCCGGCGTCGTCATGCCGGCCCGGCTGAAGGCGAGCTCTCTCGAGACGGACTCACGCGTCTCGAAGACGTATCGAACGAGGCCATCGTCGATCTCGCCGACGACCCTCCTCCCGCCGCGGAGATCCAGGCGGCAGAGATCGTCGTCGATCCGGTAGTAGAGCGCGGCGTTCCGGCCGCCGAGGCTCTCCGTCAGGAGCCGGAGCAGCTCCGCGACGATCGCCTCGTGCCCCGGACGGTCCCTCAGCCGGTCCATCAGAAGGACGACCCGCGTCCGCTGCGCCTCGTCCCGGGCGAGCCGGGTCAGCGCGGCTTTCAGCTCCCGGAGCCTGGTCTCGGTAATCGTGGTCAGCTCGGGCATGGTCGACCGTCCTTCCGCCGGGGGTTGCGTCCCGTCCGGAGCGCGCGTCCCGAGAACCCGCTCAATCCTCGAACCGGTAGCCCTTCTCGCGGAAGAGCGCCAGACACGCGTCCACGACGGCGGGATCGAAGAGGACGCCCCGATCGCTCTCGACCTGCGAGAGGGCCGCGTTCAGACCGCGTGAGGGGCGATAGGGCCGGTGACTGGCCATCGCCTCGACGACGTCCGCGACGCCGAGGATGCGCGCCCCCAGAGAGATCTGCTCTCCCCTGAGTCCCTGCGGGTAGCCGGAGCCGTTCAGCCGCTCGTGGTGCGCCAGGACCATCTCCGCGATGGGCCATGGGAACTCGACGCCCTTCAGGATCTCCCAGCCGGCCTCCGGGTGAATCTGGATGATCCGCTCCTCGATCTCGGAGAGCTGGCCGGGCCTGGCGAGAATCTCCGCCGGGACCTTGATCTTCCCCAGGTCGTGGACGGTCCCTGCGAGGTGGATGCCCCGTACGGCTTCCTCGCCAAGCCCCAGGTCCTTCGCGATCGCGGCGGCGAAGGCCGCCACGCGTCGCTGGTGACCCGCGGTGTAGGGGTCGCGTGCCTCGACCGTGGCCGCGATCGTCGCGACGGTCTCCTCGAGGTTCTGGCGTATCTGGACGAGGTACTTCTGCTTCTCGCCGGCTGCGATCTTCCGTTCGGACCTGGCCCGCAGCGCCTCGATTCCGAAGGCGAGGTCCCCCGCGAGCTCCGAGACGAGTCTGAGCTCTTCCTCGTCGAACGCGTCCGCATCGTCGGCGTGGAGGACGAGCACGCCGAGGACCTTCTCCTCCTGGAAGAGGGGCACCGCGGCGAAGGCCCCCGGACCGGCGCGCAGACCATCGAGGGCGCCCTCCGGGCCTCCCTTTCCGAGAGGCACTTCGATATGGACCCGAGGCTCGCGTGCGCTCACGGCCATCGACGCGACCTCCTGCTCCGGTGAGCCAGGCGCCAGGACGACGGTCTCGCTGCAAGAAACTCCGTCCGCGTCGCGCCGACGGCAGGAAGCGGACACGAACCCGGAGGTCTCTCCCGCCACGAGGCCGGCCCAGGCGCGCTGGAACCCGCCCTCCTCGACGAGGATCGTGCACATGCCCTCCAGAAGCTCCGTCTCGGAGGTGGCACGAATGAGCGTCTGGTTACACGACGAAAGCGTCCGCAGGGACCGGTTCGTGCGCCGGAGAGCCAGCTCCGCCTGTCTCCGTTCGGTGACGTCCTGGACTGTCCCGACCATCCTGCTCGGGCGCCCGGCGACGTCGCGGACGACCTTCGCAGTCCCGAGGACGTGACGAACGGCCCCGTTCGGCTTGACGATCCGGTAGTCGATCGGTAACGCACATCTCCCCTCGAGCACCTCCTGGACCGACGCGGCGACGGCCGGACGGTCTGCAGGGTGAATCCTCTCGAGCGAGGAGGTGAAGGTC
>JACRCS010000565.1 GCA_016218905.1 Deltaproteobacteria bacterium | reverse complement strand
TCGGGTGTGGCACGAAGTGAATGAACTGAGAAAGGCGAAGCCGTGCCCCATGCACTCCAGGCATTTCTGGACCTGCATGGCGCCGGCTCTGTTTCTGTTCGGAGACCTAAAGGTGGCAATAAGGAACTACGAAGCTTTGTACGAGGAGGTACGGGGTTTCGTGAGGGACGGAAGAGGTGCGATAGCAAACGAGAAGTACAGGCTCGGGTTTGGGCAGCTGCCACCCTGGCACAGCCTCGACTTCTTCGATGTGCTTGCAGAGCGAGGCTGGAATTTTGTCTTCGAAAGCCCGGGCTACCATCCGCCGATCCCGATTGACTTGAGCAATATTGGCGACCCTTTAGAAAGGATCGCGAGGAATACCTTGCACTGGTATACAGGATACTATAAGTATGCAAACGAAGCTCATAGCGAGGCGGGTTATCCCTATACCTATATCCAGTGGGCCAAGGAATACGAGATCGATGGGATGTTCCTCCATCCTTTGGTGTCATGCCGAGCTGCTTCCAACTATCTACCATACGTTCGAGAGACGCTTGCGAACGAACTCGACATTCCTTCCCTTTGGATTCAGGGGGACATAGTGGACGTCACTGTGTTCGATCCGGCTGATGCCCTGCGAAAGGCGGAGGCTTTCGAGGAAATCATGGACCATTACAGGGAGAAGAGGCGCGCAACCAGGGTCGATGGGTAGACCCCGCCTTTCTGCGAGAAGCGAAAGCCAGACTACTCCCCCTGACCGTGAGGCTCGGGTATGACCCGGAACAAGCGAGGCATGGAACGAGGGGCGACGGCCTGAATTTGCCGTGGGAACCTCCGGTGGGTATCGCTCAGGGCTCATGGATGGAACTTATGCAACCAGACACTGGGAAGTTGGGAAAATGGGGGGGCAGGAACGGGAAACGGGGACACGGGAGCGCATGAAGAAGGCCCTGATCCTCGGCACCCTCGCACCTCAGGCCGACGTCGTTCGGGCCCTTCAGGATGACGGTTGGTTCGTGGTCGCCTGCGGGCGGTACGCGGGCGGGCCAGCACTCGCCGCGGTCGACCGGTTCGAACCTGTGGCCGTAAACGACATACCCGGGGTCGTCGACCTGGCGCGCCGGGAGCGCGTGGAGTTCATCCACTCCGCCGGCTCAGACAAGGCCCTTCCGACGATCGCAGCCGCGAGCCGCGCGCTCGGCTTGCCGACCTTCTCGACGGCCGAGACGGTGCGCCTCACCGGGGACAAGAAGGTACTCCGGGACTGCCTCGCCGCCTCGGGGCTCGACCCCATCCGGTACCGCCGCGTCACCTCGAGCGCTGACCTGGACGGCTGGGATCTCTTTCCGGCCATCGTGAAGCCCGCCGACGGGTCGGGCCAACGAGGAGTCTTCCGGGCCCACTCCCGGGAAGAGGCCGTGAGGGGCCTGCCCTGGACCCTCGGGTACTCGGCGGCCGGCTCGGCCCTCGTCGAGGAGTTCCTTGAAGGCCCAGAGGTCTCGGCCAACTGTCTCGTCGTCGGCGGCTGCCTCGCCTTCTGCGCCGTTTCCGACCGCCTGCTGCTCGACGGGTACACCGGCGGGCTGCCGCGGGCCCACCTCCTCCCGGGCCCCGGCACAGCAGCCGCGGCCCAGGTCCGGAAACTCGCCGCGCGCGTCGTGCGCGCGATCGGCCTCGAGAACGGGCCCGCCTACCTCCAGCTGAAGCTCACGTCCGCGGGACCCCGGCTCCTGGAGGTCGCGCCTCGGCTCGACGGCTGCCATCTATGGCGCCTGATCCGGGGTGTCGAAGGCGTCGACCTCCTGGGGGCCAGCCTCCGGCTCTTGGTGGGGAGCTCGCCGGGTGCGCTGGAGGTGGAGGCGGAGGCCCCGCCCAAGGCCCTGACCTTCCTGCGCGCCCGCCCCTGGACAGTGTTCCGGCGCGCAGAGCACCCGGCGCCCGCTGTGGCCGAGCACGTCGCCTACGACTACGAGGAGGGCGAGATCGTCCGACCCGTGAACGGCTATCTCGAGCGGGTGGGCTACCACGTCGCGTCCTTCCTCGGAGTTGAGAAGCTATGGCCCTGCCAAGGGCAGAGGGACTAGACGAGGGATACGATGAGCTCATCGATCCTGGGCACGACACAAAGACGGAGTAGAACCTACGGCCCGGACTTCGCGGCCGAGTGCCAGAGGCGCCACGGGCGAGCTCGCGAGCGAGGCGGGCCTCCAAGACGTGGCGGACGTCGCCCTCGAGCTCGCGGATAACAAGGAGGAGCACGCCCGGTACTCTCGGTCCTCGCGCCTTGCAGCCGCCGCGCATCGGCGCTCTCGATGCGCCACCGCCCTTGCGAAACGGACCACCAGGAGGATGAGCATGGGGGACGAGGCGGTCTGGGGAACCTGGAGGCTTCTCTCCTTCGAGTGCGAGCGATCAGATGGGCGGCGGGTCCTCCCCTTTGGGCCGGATGCGTTCGGACAGCTCATCTACGGGTCCGACGGCCGGATGTCGGCGATCCTCTCCCGGCGCGACCGGGTTCCGCTCCCATCGGGCGACCCGGCCACGAGTTCGGAGGCAGAGAGGGCGGCCTTGGCGGACGGCTTCGCCGCCTACGGAGGCACCTACATCGTGGGAGCAGGCACAGTGACGCACGAGGTGGAGGCGAGCTTTCTCCCGAACTGGGTCGGCGCCC
>JACRCS010000564.1 GCA_016218905.1 Deltaproteobacteria bacterium | reverse complement strand
TGTACCGAAAGGCCTTCCTCGGTTTCCGCGAGGGGCGGTTCGGCCAGTCCATTCTGGATTTCGAGGAGTTCTTGCGCCGGTACCCGAACCACGAGTACGCGGACAGCGCTCAGTACTGGATCGGGGAGTCCTACTACTCACAGGGGGAATACGGGCAATCGTCGGTCGAGTTCAGCCGGGTCGTCGAGCGGTATCCCAACGGAACGAAGGCTCCCGAAGCGCTCATGAAGATCGGCCTCTGTTATGAAAAGACGGGGGATCACGAGAAGGCGCGCGTCTTCTGGCGCAGGCTCGTGAAGCAGTACCCGGAGAGCGAGGCCGCCCATCAGGCGCGAAACCTGATCGAACGGTAAAAGGAGATCGCGTGAATCCGAAGGTCCTCGTCGCACTCATCCTTGTGGCAGTGGCCACCTACGCCCGCGGCGACGACGAGGTCCACCGGACCGAGGCCGGCGACACGCTCTGGGACCTCTCGGCACGCTACTGGCATGACGCCAAAGCGTGGCCGGACCTCTGGGCCCTCAACCCGCACTTTCAAAATCCGCACTGGATCTCGCCGGGCGATCCCGTCTACCTGCACCGCAAGGCAGCCACGGGCGCAGTGCGACTCCCCTTGACTCGCCTGGAAGCCGGGGAAGGGGACGGGACCTTCCCCTCGCCCGCCGATACGGCCGAGCCCGGCGCTATCGTCGGGCAGAGCCAGCCGCACCCCGGCGACGTATCCCTTTCGGAAGTCTCCTTCGCCAAGGCGCAGGCGCAGGACTTCATCTCTCCCCAACGAATCCCGTCGGTCGGCGTCATTCGCAACCGAAAACTCCAGAAGCAGATCTACGGGGCGGGCGAAATCGTGGAAGTCGACCTTCCCAAGGGCTCGCGCCTGGCGCCCGGCGACGTCCTCACCGTGTACGACGATTCGGGGAAGGTCCTGCATCCGAGCAACCGCGCGCCCCGAGGCTATCATGTGCGGGTTCTCGGCCATCTGCGGATTCTCTCGGTCGCGGAGGGCCGGGCGGAGGGCGAACTCTTGGAGACTTACGACGCCGTCGAAGACCGAATGTTGCTCATGCCTCACCGTGCCCCCGTCACCCGGGTTGTCCCCCTCGAGTCGAAGGTCAGGGTGGAAGGAACGGTGATCGAAGGGTCTGCGCAACGGACCCTCTTCTCCACTCAGGACATCGTCTTCCTCGACCGGGGAACTCTGCACGGACTTCGGCCGGGCGTGCTCCTGGACGTTCCGATCCCGCCGGCTGGGCGCCGCGCCGAGGGTCTCTCCGATGTGGAGGCTCCCCTGGCGCGCCTGCTGGTGGTTTCCGCCGAGGACAAGACGTCCGCCGGGCTGGTCCTGGAGAGCCGGACGAGCCTCTCCGTGGGCGACCGCTTCGTAGCGGCGGCCCCAAGGTAGACGAGACTCCCCCTCCCTTTTGGATGAGCTGCCGGAGTGCCGACGAGCTCTCCGGCGCGAGACCCCGGCTCCCGACTCTGCCTCCCTCCCCCACTGGGGCCTTTAATCAGCGCCTCTCCGAGTGTATACTGCGTCCTCTTTTTCTTCGCGGGAGGTGCACGTGAGCGCCACGGTCGCCGTCTATCCGGGAAGTTTCGACCCGATCACGAACGGGCACGTCGACATCATCCTGCGCGGCGCCGAGGTCTTCGACCGCGTCATCGTCCTCCTCGCCGTGAACAGCGAGAAGCAAACCCTTTTCTCCCGAGACGAGCGACTGGAGCTGATTCGTCGCGTGTTCGGGGGAAATCCGAAGGTCGAGGTGGATTCCTTCGAGGGTCTCCTGGTGAACTACATGCGGTCCCGAGGGATTCAGGTCGTCATCCGCGGTCTACGCGCCGTGTCGGATTTCGAGTACGAATTCCAGATGGCCCTCATGAATCGCAAGATCTACCCCGAGGCGGAAACTTTCTTCATGGCGGCTCGCGAGAACTACTCGTACGTGAGCTCCCGCATTCTGAAGGAAGTCTTTCGGCTCGGGGGCTGCATCTCCGACCTCGCACCTTCGAGCGTCATCCAAGCCATGAAAGACAAGTTCCGCCAAAGAGTCGAGGAGTAAAGAGTCCATATGACGCTCAGTCGCCGCGCCCAGGAGATCAAACCTTCGGCCACCCTCGCCATCACCGCGCAGGCGAAGCAGATGCAGGCCCAGGGAATCGATGTGATAGGCTTTGGAGCAGGGGAGCCGGACTTCCCCACGCCGGCCCACGTGGTAGCCGCGGCGGCAGAGGCGTTGCGGCAGGGGGATACCCGGTACACGCCCGTCGGCGGCACGGCCGAACTGAAGAACGCAATCTGTCATGCGTTCGCGCGCGACTACGGCCTCACGTACGCCCCTTCGGAGGTGACCGCGTCCTGCGGCGCCAAGCACACGCTCTTCAACTGCTTCCTCGCGCTCCTCGATGAGGGCGACGAGGTTGTGATCCCCGCGCCGTATTGGCTCAGCTACCCGGAACAGGTCCAATTCGCGGGCGGCACGCCGGTCGTCGTGAACACCTCCGAAGAGGACGGCTTTCGGCTCAGGCCCGAGGCCCTGGAGGCGGCCCTCTCGGGGCGCACGAAGATCCTGGTCCTCAACAGCCCTTCCAATCCCACCGGCAGCATGTACACCGCTGCCGATCTTGCGGCCCTCGCCGAGGTCCTCCGCGGACGGGACGTGCTCGTCGTGAGCGATGACATCTACCACAAGCTCACCTACAACGGGGGTCGCTTCGCCAGTCTGCTCGAGGTCGCCCCGGACCTGAGGGAGCGGACCGTGGTCGTCAACGGTGTCTCGAAGACGTACGCGATGACGGGGTGGCGCATCGGGTACGCGGCCGGACCGCGAAAGATCATTGCAGCCATGGAGGACATCCAGAGCCAATCGACTTCCAACCCGACGAGCTTCGCCCAAAAGGGCGCGGCCGCCGCCCTGCTCGGATCCCAGGACTCGGTCGCGGAGATGCTCTCGGCCTTTGCCGAGCGCCGCCGCTTCCTGGTGGAGGCCCTGAACGCGATTCCCGGAGTTCGCTGCTCGGCGCCCGAGGGGGCGTTCTACGCGTTTCCGAACGTCTCCAGCCTGTACGGAAGGTGCTCGCCTCGCTCCGTCGAAATCCAGGATTCGCTGGCCATGTCCTCGTACCTGCTCGACGAAGCGCGCGTCGCCGTCGTTCCGGGAGGGCCCTTCGGCTCCGAGGACCACATCCGCCTCTCTTACGCCACCTCGATGGACGCCATTCGGGAAGGCGTCCGCCGAATGGCCGAGGCCCTGATGCGTCTCAATTAAGCTCGGCCAGGCCCCTTAGCGTGTTGACCGCCATGCCGAAGCGCTCGACCCGATTCCAGTCGCTCAGCGACGCCGATCTGCTGGATCTCCTCTACACCTCGGGCGACGAACTCCCGAGGCAGGCCGTCCACGAGTTCCTCCGGCGAGGCCGGCGGATGATCCCCGCCCTGCACGCGATCGTCGCCGACAAGACCTCCTGGACGCAGCCGTTGCCGGAGTGGTGGGCTGCCGTTCACGCCGCCTACATCCTCGGTGCGATGGAAGATCCATCGACGCTTCCGTCCCTCCTCATCGCTCTGCGGTGGTCGGACGCCTTCGACTGCGACTGGATCACGGAGGACCTGCCGAGCATGTTCGGCAGGCTCGGACGGGTGGCGTACGATCCCCTCCGGGCGGTCGCCGCCGACGCGACGGCAGGTTGGGGTGCGAGATCGATCGCACTTCTCGGCATGGCCGCTATCGGACTGAACGCCCAATATCTCATGAGCGATACCCTGACGCTCGCGGCAGAGTTTCTGGGCAACCGGGACGAGGAACTCTACCTGCGCCAGACCGCGGCGAACATCCTGCTCGACTTCCAGTCCCATGCCCATAGCGAGCTGCTTCGGAGCTTCGGCAAGGAAGAATCCGAGCGGAAGGCAGAGGATCCCGAGTACAAGGGCGTCTACTACGATTGGGAGCTGGACGAACTGCTCGCCGAGGGGGAGAGCACCGAAGACATCGAGTACTATCGGCGAGATTGGCTCGTCTTCTACGAGCCGGAAGAGACTGCGCAGCGACAGGAACGTTGGCGGCGGGAACAGGAGGAGGCGGCCCTACAAGTGCCCGAAGAAGAAAGCGCACCGCGACGCGACATCACGGCGCCCTGCCCGTGCGGTTCGGGAAAGCCCTTCGATCGGTGCTGTTATCTGAAGGTGCACTAACGAGAGCAGCCTCGGAGCTCCAGCCCTACCCCGCCCCCTCCAGCTTCGGACGCCGCCCGCTCGCGAGGTACTCCCGAACCTCACGCAGGATCCGCCCGTGGTCGAAGCAGAGAGGCTCCGGAAGCTCATCCCACTCGTAGATCCGCGCTTCGGCCGCGTCATCGCCCCCGAGGGGCTCGCCCGTGGCCGTGGCGAGGTAGACCGTCGTCATCGTATGCCGCCGAGGATCCCTGCGCGGGTCAGAGTACGTGAAGAACTGCTCGGTCAGCGTCACCGTGAGGCCGGTCTCCTCCCGCGCTTCGCGAACCGCCGCGGACTCCAGGGATTCCCCGGCGTCCACGAAACCGCCCGGCAGAGCCCACCCGAGGGGCGGATTCTTCCGCCGGACGAGCACGACGCCGGAGCGTAGCAGCACGACCACATCCACGGTCGGAAGGGGATTGCGTGGCTCGCTCAGCTCACCCTCCTTGCGACGGCAGTCCTACGGCGCCGAAGCTTTTCGGACCGCGTCATCGAGCGCCGCTTCCGAAGTCCAGCCCACTCCGACGAAGGCGACCTTGCCGTCTCGGTCGATCACGTAAAGCGTGGGGGTGCCCCTCACCCCATACGCCAGGGAGAGGGCAAAACCGTCGTCCTTCGTGGCCGGATCCAGCAGAACGCTGAAGGAGAGCCCTTCTTCTCGCGCGAGCTGGCGCAGCCTCGTCCTCAGCGGCTCCCCGTCCACCCCGATCCCGAAGACCTCCAGGCCCTGGCCACTATAGCGTTCGAGGAGCTCCTCGATGACGGGCAACTGCGCCCGCGACGGGGCGCTGAAG
>JACRCS010000563.1 GCA_016218905.1 Deltaproteobacteria bacterium | reverse complement strand
TACAAGCCGGCGCCGGTTCCGAGGAGGACCGGCGCCGCGTGGCGTCGGCGCACGACGAGGACGATCAGGGGGCGCGGGGGGCTGAGCTCTCCTCGGGGCTGGGCGCAGGATGGGCCCCTCTCGCTCACCCGGTCTTCCGTTCGCTCTGGATCGCGAACGTGGTCTCGCTCATCGGCACCTGGTGCCACGAGCTTGGAGCGGCGTGGCTCATGACGTCGCTCACGGCCGACCCCCTGATGGTCTCCCTCGTCCAGGCCGCGACGACGCTCCCCATGTTCCTGCTGGCGATCCCTGCCGGCGCGCTCGCCGACGTGGTCGACCGCCGCAGGCTCCTCCTCGCGACCCAAAGCTGGTCGTGCGTGGCCGCCGCGTTCCTCGGGCTCCTGACACTCACAGGCGGTACGGGAACCCTGGCGCTCCTGGCGCTGACGTTCGCGATGGGTCTCGGCGTCGCCGCCAGCGCACCCGCCTGGTTTGCGGTGCTGAGCGAGCTCGTACCCGTCTCGCAGGTTCCCGTCGCGGTAACCCTCAACGGGGTCGCGATGAACGTCTCGAGGGCCGTGGGCCCGGCGCTCGGGGGCGCCGTGATCGCGGCGGCCGGACCCGCGTGGGCCTTCTTCCTCAACGCCGCCTCGTATCTCGGCCTCATTGCGACAGTCTACCGCTGGGACCGCCCCAGGCAGGTGAGCGCGCTCCCCGCCGAGCGCCTCTTCGGGGCCATGCGTGCGGGCATCCGGTACGTCCGCTTCGCCCCGGAGCTGCGGGCGGTGCTCTGGAGGAGCGCGGCCTTCGTCCTCGGCGCCAGCGCCTTCTGGGCTCTGCTCCCCCTGCTGGCGCGCGCCGAGCTCGGCCGAGGCCCACAGGGCTATGGGTTCATGGTCGGCAGCGTGGGCGTCGGCGCCCTCACCACGGCCACGTTCCTGCCGGCGGTGCGCCGCCGCGACCCGCGAAACCGCTCCCTCGCCGCCGCCTGGCTCCTCTTCGCGGCGGCGCTGCTCACGCTCGCACACCTGCGCGTCTTTCCCGCCGTGTGCCTCGTGCTCTGGGCGGCCGGGGCGGCGTGGATGCTCCTTCTGACGAGCTTCATCGCCGGCGCCCAGCTCGCCGCTCCCACCTGGGTCCGCGGGCGAGCGATGTCGGTCCACCTCCTCTCGACCTTCGGCGGCCTGGCCCTCGGGAGCGCCTTCTGGGGGTACGCCGCGAGACTCACGAGCGTTCCCCGCGCGCTCGAGCTCGCCGCGGCCGCGCTCGCCCTAGGCTTCGCCGCCACCCGGCACCTGCGGATCCCTTCCGGAGGGCGGGACCTGACGCCCTTCGGCCGTTGGCGCGAGGCGCAGCCCCCGCCGGCGCCGCTCCTGGCCCGGGGGCCCGTGGCGATCACGGTCGAGTACCAGATCGATCCGAGGACCGTCGAGGGTTTCCTCGACGCGATGAGGGACGTGCGCGAGATCCGGCTCCGCGACGGGGCGATTCGCTGGGAACTCTACAGCGACCCCGCGGACCCGGAGCGCTACCAGGAACTCTTCGTCGTGGAATCGTGGGCCGAGCACCTCCGCCAGCACGAGCGGCTGACCGCAGCGGACCGGGAGGTGCTCAAGCGCTGCCACTCCTACCACCGGGGAGAGCCGCGCCAGAAGGTCTCCCACTGGCTCGCCGAGCCGGTCGCTCCCCGGCGTCCGCGAAGCTGAAGCGACCGGCCGGCCGAGCGCCCGGCTCGCGGCCGCCTCGGGGTAGCACGTCTGCGCCTTCAGGTCTTTTCATTGCTCCCCGCGCGGCTAAGCTCTTCCCGCCGGGGGAGGGATGTGCCGTCTGCTCACTTTGTCGGCGCAGGCCTGCGTACGTTTCGCAAACCCGAAGAGGCAGAAGGGAGGCCGTATAGATGGCGCGAGAGCGGCTGGTGATCATCGGTGGAGACGCCGCGGGCATGAGCGCGGCCTCCCAGGCGCGCCGCAGGAGACCGGAACTCGAGATCGTCGCGTTCGAGAAGGGCCGCTACACGTCCTACTCGGCCTGAGGCATTCCCTACTACGTCGGCGGTCTGGTCGACGAGAGGGAGGACCTGGTTGTCCGCACGCCTGAGACGTTCCGGGCGAAGTACGACATCGATGCCCGGGTGTCCCACGAAGTCACCGAGATCGACCGCGGAAGGCAGCGGGTTCGGGTCCGAAGCGACAAGGAGCGCTGGGAGGCTTTCGATCAGCTCCTGATCGCGACCGGCGCCGTTCCTCTCCGGCCGGACCTCCCCGGGCTCGACGGTCCGGGGGTGTACGGGGTCAACACGCTCTCCGAGGCCGCAGAGCTCTTTGACGCCCTGGAGCGCGATCGCCCGTCCCGTGCCGTCATCGTGGGCGGAGGCTACATCGGGCTCGAGATGGCGGAGGCGTTTCGCCGACGAGGGCTCCACGTCTCGCTGGTGGACCAGGCACCCCAGGTGATGGGCACGCTCGATCCGGACATGGCGGTTCTGGTATCCGAGGCGCTGGAGCGGCTCGGGGTGGAGCTCTACCTCCAAGAGGGTCTGAAAGCGGTCGAGTCCGAAGCGGGGAAAGCGCGAGCCGTGGTCACCGAGAATCGGACCCTTGCCGCGGACGTGGTGGTGCTGGGCCTGGGCGTCCGCCCGAACGCCGTCCTGGCTGAGAGGGCGAAGGTCCCCGTGGGAGAGAGCGGCGGCATCCGGGTCGACGACCGGATGCGGACCGAAGTGGAAGGGATCTGGGCCGCCGGCGACTGCGTGGAAACGTTCCACCGCGTGAGCCGGAAGCCCTTCCACGTGGCCCTGGGAACCGTGGCCAACAGGCAGGGGCGCGTCGCGGGGATCAACCTCGGCGGCGGGGACGCGACCTTTCCCGGCGCCGTCGGGACCGCGGTGAGCAAGCTCTGTGACCTCGAGGTAGCCCGCACGGGGCTTCAGGAAAAGGAGCTCCGGGACCTCGGATGGGAGTTCGAGACCGCGCGGATCGAGAGCCGGACCCGAGCGCACTACTTCCCGGGCTCGGGGAAGATCACGGTGAAGCTCCTGTGGGAGAAGCGGAGCGGAAGGCTCGCAGGAGGCCAGATCGTCGGGACCGAGGGCGCCGCGAAGCGGATCGACGTCCTGGCCACCGCAGTCACCCTCGGTCTCACTGCCCAGGACCTGGTGGACATGGACCTGAGCTACGCGCCCCCCTTCTCCCCTGTCTGGGACCCGGTCCAGACCGCGGCGAGAAGAGCGCTGCGCTGAGGGACGCCTGCCGGAGAGGACCGGCGCCTGACGCGGAGCCGCCAAGGGGGAGACGTGGGATGTTTTTCGGGAGCTCGGGGCGTCAGGAGGTGAGGTCGATGGATCCGTGCCCGAGGCTGTGAGAAATCGTGCGGGCGGAGTCGCACAGGTTCGTTGCTATGGAGGAGACGCGCTCTTCGGGTATTCGGGCGTCCAAGCCGGTGATACTCAAAGCCCCGGCGAGCTTGCCGGAGCGATCGAAGACCGGAGCGGCGAGAGAAATCGCGCCTGAGACGATCTCTCCGCGACTCAGCCCATAACCGCGTTGCTTGATCGCGGCCAATTCTGCCTCCAGCTCTCGGCCCCCGGAGGCGACAAGCGAATCGACCGGCAGGCCCTGCAACCGCCCCAAGACCGCCTTCTGGTCGTCCAGGGGCTGAAAGGCGAGGATGACCTTGCCAATGGCACCGGCGTTCAGGGGACCGGGTCTTCCCACGCCGTGCACGTATCTCAGCGGGTTATGGCTTTCCACCTCGTGCACACACAGCCTCCGATCTCCGACGCGCACGTGAAGTCCCACCGTCTCGCCGACTTCGCTCTCCAGTGAGACCATGTGGGGATGCGCCGCGGCAATGAGGGAACTGCCTCGACGAGCTGCGAAAGAGTACTCCAACACACGAGGGCCGACGTAAAAACGTTGAGCTTCCGGCTGCCGCGCGAGTAGGCCGGCTGCCTCGAGGCAAGTTATGAGTCGGGCTACGGTGCTCTTGCCGAGGTTCATGCCCTTCGAAATCTCGGCCAGGCTCGCGTCCGTCCGGGTGGCAACAAAATGGAGGACGCCCAACGCCCTCTCGAGCACAACGAGTCCCTCGTTCTTCACCTCGGGCTGCTCCTCATGACGGTTTTGCGACGCATCCGTACCATGAAGCAGCAATATCCTCCGACGAGCGCCGTGTCAACACCGCAATGTGACGGCTCCGCGGGCCCGAACGCCACGCTCACCCTTCCTGCTCGTTCGCAAGTCCGCGTAGCCCCCAGGATCCACCGCCTGCCTCGCTCGGTTGGGGAGCTTGGGTACACAACGCTCATCCGCCGAGAGTCTGGGCTAGCTTTTGACGTAAGCTAGTCATGCAGCGTGGCCGCGCCGCGAAGTGTTCGCACCCGGACCGCGCTTCTCGTCGTTTTGAGGGCGCTTCTCGTCGTTCTCAGGGCGCACTCTCCCCCTGCTTCCCCTGGACGCGTTGGTGTCGGAACCGTGCCGGCCTACCCGGTTGCCGGCTGCATCAGTTCGAGGATGCGAGCTCTCGCCCTCCACAGCAGTTCGTTGGAGGGATGCCCTCCGGCGAGGCGCACGATCAACTGGCGCCCACTCTCGAGAACCCGTGCAGCGACATGGATGAGCGCGTATCGAATCGCCTTGAGCCGCTTGCTCACCCAATGGCCTCCGAGCACCAGCCGCTTCATGGCACTGTTCAGGTTGTAGGCCAGCAGCATGATCGCCCACCAGGCGGCGTTCGCCCCAAAGAGCTTGGAAGGCAGCTTGCCTCCCGCCAGATCTTCCTTCATCACCGAGTGGGCCATTTCGCTCGCGCCGCAGCGCTGCCGGTGCCATCGGATCAGTTCGGCTCCGGGCAGGTCCCGGTTCGTGACGACGCCGAAAAGTTTGTAGCGCCCCTTCCCCCCGAATTCCATCGTCGGGAACGGCAGCTCTTCCTGCTTCTTCTCCAGCCCAGGCAACTCGGGTTCGGCTAGGGGCTCTCGGACCGCCAAGAACCGGTACTTCGGTCCCTCCTCCCTGGGTTTCTGGTGCCCCACCCAGTTCGGGACGTAGCAGACTTCCGCCCACTGCTGGCCTCGATCATCCAGTGGGTTCCATTCCTCCTCTTTGACTTCAGCCACCGCCTTGCGAAACGCCTCCGTCACGTCGGCTCCCACCGCAAACGCAATGACGCCGAACCGCTCGTTCTTGCCTTCCGCCAGGTACTGCAGAAATGCCTGCTCATAACCCTGAGTATCTGTGCGGGCGTAGACTTCCTTCACCCCCTCCGGCAGCTGTTCCATCGCCCGTTGGAATACCTCGGTCTGACGATGCCCACAATTGACGTTGCCGTCGCGGAACTGGGAGTAGACCACCAGGTCCTGCTCGTGCCAGTAGACGTTGAGCGGCTGATACGCCTTGAACCCCTTGTAGCTCCAAAGCGCCTCTTCCTTGCTCGTCTCTACCAGCGTCGCATCCATGTCCAACGTTGCGACCGACTCCGGCCGCCGACGCTGAACGAACCCGATGAAATCCTTATGCACCTGCCACAAACCCTTGAGCCCTGCGTTTTCCGCCGGGATGAATGCTTCGTGGGGACGGCGTTTTTTCTCCTGCTCCTCGTCATGGAACTCGCTCAAGTAGCGAAAAGCCGCCGAGGGCGACGCTACCCCACGCTTCTTCTCCTTACGCCAGCGCCGCTCCTCTTGCCGCCGCTCTTTGCGGCTCATCCCCTGGAACTGGAACCGAAGCATCATTCGGCTCAGCCCCTCGTCGGCTTCCAGGACGTTGAGATCTTCCACGCAGTCTCCGCCCGCCACGTTCAAGGCGATCAGCGATACGATCATCCCTGTATCCGACCACCCCTGCCCCTTCGAGCGGATCGTAAGCCGGTGGCAGATCGCCTTCGGCAAACCACTTGCATGGATCAGATCCAAGTACGTGGGCAGGCCCCCGAGTCCGGTCAGACCGCTCGCCTGCTTCTCCTCTTCGTACTGGAACGCGAGCACTCCTTGTGGCATCGTTCTCTCACCTCGTTGGTGATGGAATTGTGTCGGCAAACGCATTCTATCTGCCTGTCAACACAGGCCCAACGAGGTTCTTCTATTTTTCTGACGGTGGATGCTGGGCCCCCCGTCAGTGGAAGCTGAGCAGACCGGAAGAAACGTGCGCTGGCTCGAACGCCCGCTCTCGCCCCCTTCCCCCCGGAAGAACCCGCGGCGCTTCCCAATCGTGCAGACCTGATCCCGCTCGCTCCCCACGAAATCGGTCAAAACGCAATTTTGGGTGGCACGAGAGCGCAGAAGGATGCCGGCTCGGCAGCGGGCGACGGCGTGTTGAGGAAGAGCGCACGACGTGTGAACGAAATAGGGATCAGCCACAAACTCAGTTTGTATTTGCCCGGATTTTCCGATACGGTGGTTGACAAACGCCCACAACCTACCCACCCTCGACCCGAGGAAGGAGGAGACCGGATGCGCAAGAACTGACACGCAGGCGTCCACCTCGACACGAAGGGGGGCTTCCAGTCGGCGTCTTTCAGCGCCCCGGTGGAGGGCGACCTTCACGAGTACAAAGGATCAAGCGTAGGCGGCCGTGCGCTATCGGTTCTGATCAAGCCGCTCCAGGCGGTGTCAAAGAGGAGAAGTAACGATGGCGAAGACAAAGTGGCAGATTTCGCTGATTCTGGGATCCCTCTGTATTGCGGTTCTCGCAGGACCGGCGGCGTCCGCCGGAAAGGATGACGTTCCGCACCCCAACACCTACATCCCGACGGAAGCCGAGGTGCTGAAGCACAAGGCCCACTATGATGATCCCCGCCCGTACCTGACGCAGTTCGGCCCGAAGCAACTGCTTCCGCCGGAGCTCTATGCACGACTTACCTACGACGTGGACGCGATGAAGCGCCTTTGGGCCGAGCTGGTGGGGTTCAAGGCCCCGGACGTCGTAGGGAAGATCGCGCCGGAGATCAAGCCCGGCAAGTACAGCTACAAGGACCTGGCCAAACACCCCGGCCTGAAGGAGCTGATCCCCGACCACTTCTACAAGCGGATCAAGCCCGGCAGCCCGCCCCACGCCGGGAGCATTCCCGAGTTCGAAGTCGTCCCCACGCGGCAATACTACTGGGCACTCCCGGTCGCCGAAGCGACCAAGAAGAACCTGGGCAAGACGAAGCTCGACGCCAAGGGCTATCTCATCCCGGAGAGCTGGGAGGGAGGCACGCCCTTCCCCCAACCGTCCGGCGCCTTCAAGGCCCAGCAGATCATGTACAACATCGAAAAACGCCCGCTGGCCTGGGAAGGCAACATGTTCATCGTGGGGTGGATCAACGGCTTCACCAAAGACCTCAAGATGGACTTCGACGGCAAGTACCAGGTCAGGCACCTCCGTTTGGGCGGGAGGACCCTGATGGCTCCCTACGGCTGGTTCGACGAGCGCGCCAAGAAACGCGGTGAGGCCAAGCAATTCATCCTGAGCTTCCTGGCGCCCCGAGACATTTACGGCGCGGCCCAATCCGCCGCTTACTACCAGGATCCGGCGGAACCCGACCAGTTGATGATGTACCTGCCCTCCCTCCGGCGAATCCGCAAGTTGTCGGCGACGGACACCCAGGACCCCGTGATGGGGCAGGACCTGATCTACGACGACAACGAGGGCTGGATGCAGAAGCTCTCCCCAGCCCGGTATCCCTACAAATTCGAGGTCATCCAGGATCGAGAGTTTCTCGTCCCGGCTCCCACGCTGGACGGCGCGGAATACATCAGCTCGAAGGGGGTGGAATTCCGGAACATGAAGTTCGAGCGCAGACCCATGTACGTGGTGAAGCTGACGCAGCAGGACCCGAACTACGTCTACAGCTACAGGCTTTTCTATGTGGACAAGGAGACGTTCAACTACATTCACGTAGAGAACTACGACCAAAAAGGACGGCTCTATCGGACTTTCAACACGTCCTTGTCCTTCTTTCCAGAAATGGGGATGTTCTCCTGGTCCGGCGCTTTGGGACTGGCCGCCGATCACATTGATCTGCACTCCGGGCCCCAGCAGTCTTACCAACTTCCGGCCTTCTGGACTCGAGATGACATCAGCCTGCAGGGCCTGGTAGGCAAGGCGAAGTAGGAGAAAGAAGGAGGGCAGACGATGTCCCCAGCGGAGAGGAATCACGAACCACCCGCATAGCGGGTGGTTCGAGGATGGCCCCCCGAGGGGGCCTGCTGCTCCATCCTGGGCATACATGCCCGCAACACCTCGAATTGGCCCCCTCTCCCCTTGCGGGAGACGAACCGACGAGCGGTTCGGATCACGAAGCGCAGGGATGCGGGAGAGATCAGGGTGGGGTGAGGGGGAACCCGCAGGGCCTCCGGCGCCCCCTCCCCCTGACCCCCTCCCGCGGTGGGGAGGGGGAGAGGAAGAAGACCTCGCGGGAAGACCGACCGTTCACCGCCGGAACGGCAGAGCCAGGGTGTCGGCTGCCCCCTCGACCGACGTCTGGTCGATGCCCTCCTTGATCAGGCCGGCCTCGAACGCGGTGCCCGCCCCGATGGATTGCCCCACGATCCGGTCCTGCCAGGCGAGCGGGAGCCCCTTCTCGTCGAGGCTGGTGTAGACACCCTGCCCCCTTTCCGACTTGTTGAGGATGATCGTCACGCGCCCGTCGGGTGCGACCCGCAGGAAGGCGTTAGGGGCCCATTCGCCCCCGTCGCGGCCAGGGCGTCGCGCCTTTCGAACGGCAGGTGCCAAGCCAGAAGTAATCCCCCGCCGGCCAGGGCGCCGGCGGTGATGAACTGACGGCGGGTCATCCCTCGTCGCCCTCATGGTCTAGCCCCTGCACCCAGCGGCACGCGAGTCGGGTAGCTCACTATCCGCAATTGCGGGATTTCGGTCCCGCTTCCTTGCGGAGTCGGGAGTCCATCGCATCCTCCGCGCGCTCAATGATGATCGCTGCCCCGCCCTGTCATCCGCCGACCGATTCGGACCGGACCTGGACGCCATAGGAGAACGCCTACACGCGGAAGGGCAAGAAACCGGCACGAGTATCCGAGTTCCGCCCCATTGAAGGCTCTGGGTCCCGCTGTAGCGTGTAGTCAAAAGGAGACATCGGGACACTGTTGACCCTCTTGCCTTTCAGGAGCGACGGGATGCCGAGAAGACCCCGTCTGGACGGCCCAGACCTGCTGCAGCACGTGACGGCCCAAGGGATCGAGGGCCTGGCTATCTTTCGCGACGATCACGACCGGGGGGAGTTCGTCGCGAGGCTCGGGGAACTCGTCACGGCGGCCGGCGCCAGCCTCTATACGTGGTGCCTGCTGCCCGACCAGTTCCACCTCGTGCTGAGGCCCGGAGACCGACGCCTGGCGTGGCTCATGCGGCGACTGATGACGGGCCACGCCGTGAGCTACAACCTCCGCCACGGACGGTCCGGGCACGTCTTCCAGAGCCGTTACCGAAGCGTGGTGGTCGAGGAGGAGCCGTACTTCTGTGACCTCGTCCGGTACGTGGCGCTGCACCTGGTGCGCAGGAATACCGTGCGGTCGATCGAGGAACTCGATCGGCATCCCTGGTCCGGGCATGCAGCGCTCGTGGGAGCCCGGTCCGTCCCGTGGCAGGATATCGAGGCCGTGCTGGGACGGTTCGCGCCCGACCGGGAGGAAGCGGTGGCCCGGTATCGGGAGTTCGTCGTCGAGGGCTGTGGCCAGGGGCGAAAGACGAACCTACCGGCGACCGGCAAGCCGCACGGGTACCGGCCGCTCGAACCAGGGCGAGGGAGGGCGGACGAACGGATCCTCGGTGGCGAGCAGTTCGTCGAGGCCGTGCGGCGAGCTTCGGAACAGAACGGACTCGACACGCCCCGGCGGGGTTGGGAAGCGATCTTGAGGGAGGTCACCGCCGAGTCCGGCATCGGGGAGGCGCGGATCCTGAGCGCTTCCCGCGAGCGCGCGGTCTCTCGTGTGCGCAGGCACTTCTTGTTGCGGAGCCTTGAGGAAGGCGGTCTCTCCATCACGCAGCTCGGACGCATTTGCGGAATGAACCCCGCTTCGGTGAGCCGCGCGGTCGAGCTCGCTCGTTCCGAGAACGGGAAACGGAGAGGGAACGAGGAGGCCTCGCGGTGCTTCGTCGCTGCAAGAACGATGACAGGAAATTCATTCCTGATTGGGTTGGAACAGAAGAGCATTCCGCCTTGAAGGTAGAGTAGCAAGATCTCCCAGCCGTAAGTAAGCAAATAAAGCAAGAACGTCCCGCAGCATGTTGGTAACACGCTAAGGGATCCTGCGGTCTTGGCTCTTTGGCTCGCCTTACTTCTGAATGTACGTAATTTCCTTACAAGCCTATAGGGGACTCCCCCCGACTGAAATAGCGAAGGTCCCCATACCGTGACTTTATTCCAATGGTCTATTGGGGGTACGAAACCGACCCAGTGGACACCTTTGTGTCTCCAAGATATTCAGGTTGAGAGCTCTTATGACCAAAGGGCTGGCGAAGGACCAAGAGTCGGGCCGTAAGTGAACGACCTGAATGTGAGAGGAGGAACGGGATGGCACCACGAACCGGAACTGATCGTCGAAGGAAGAGGGGAACGTCGTGGGTCACGGCGGTCCTCGTCGTCTTGGCCGCCCTGGTAGTTCGGGGGCAGGCCGAGGCCGTGAGCCTGAGCGTGAGGAGCGTGCCCCCCGGTGGCGGCACCCCCGCCGAGGTGGCGGACTACCGCTGGACACTGGAGGAGGACAACACCTACCACGTCAACCCGGGGGTTCCGGACGCGAATACCCTCTCGGTGGGGTTCCACCGGAGCTATATGCCGGTCGTGGCCCAGGGTATCGGCAATACCCTCCCGCCGGCGTGCGGGCCCGACGTCACCGGCCTCTGCCTGGATCCCACCAAGCACTACTACGTCTCGGTGATGCCGACGGTGCCGGGGAGCTACTCCATCGGCGGAGCCCAGATCGCGCCCCAGCAGGCGGCCGTCGCGGTGTACGTGCATCAGCAGCCGATCCCCACGGCCCAGATCACGATCCTGGTGTTCGAGGACAACTTCCCCATCAACGGTGCCCCCGACACACCCCAGGAGAGCGGGCTGGAAGGTTTCCGGATCCTCCTGGAAGACGGCGGAGGCCGATACGGCATGTCCGCGGGCATGCAGATGATGGACGCCTTCGGCAATCCTCTGGGCACGACGTACAACCAGACGTGCGGCGCCTCGGGGACGGAGTTCTGCTTCAACCCGGACGGGACCCCGGTGGTCGCCCAGTTGGGCACGGGGATCATCACCACCGACGCCAACGGCGAGGCCACGATCAAGCACCTGGCGCCGGGAAAGTACGGTATCCAGGCCGTGCCTCCGCCGGGTTCGAACTGGCAGCAGACGTCCACGATCGAGGGGACCAAGGTCATCGACGCCTGGGTCAAGGCCGACGAGCCCGCCTTCTTCCAAGAGTTCGGGCCTCCCGGCTGGCACGTGTTCGTGGGCTTCGTGGAGCCCTTCGCCGACGCGACCGTGCTCACCGGGGGCAGCACCGTCACGGGACAGGTCGTGAACCTCCACCTCTCGAGGCCGCCGGACTACGCCTTCTATAACGGAGGCCCTTTCGTGCACACCACCCCGTGGGTGGGTCTGAACCAGGGCGCCGCCGGCGCCGGAAGGGGCGTCTACGCGGCCCGGTGCAATCCTGACGGCACGTTCGCCATCCCCAACGTCCCGCCCGGTACCTACCAGCTCGCCGTCTGGGACGACAACCTGGACCTCATCTTCGCGTTCCACCAAGTCACCGTGGAGGCGAGCGACCTGAACCTCGGCGACGTTCCGGTGTTCCAATGGTTCACCCGCCTGGAGCACCACGTCTTCAACGACCTCAACCGGAACGGCCTCCGCGACTCCGGCGAGCCCGGCATCCCGGAGGTGCCGGTGAACCTGCGCTGGCGCGACGGCACCATGTATCAATCGGCGCCCACGGACGGCGCGGGCTTCGTGCCGTTCGACCAGGTGTTCCCCTTCTTCGCCTGGCAGGTGGCGGAGGTGGACTTCGCCCGGCTCAAGGCGACGGGCGTAACGGTCACCGTCGACGACGGAGGGCCGATCGATCCGGCGAATCCGCTCTCCTGGGGCGGTCAGCTCAGCCCGCAACCCCAGTCTTGCACCCAGAGCGATATCGACGCGGGCGTGCCCGAGTGTCCGGCCGGCAGCGCGGGTCTCCCGCGGATCAATCCCAACCGGGGGGACAACCTCGCCGCCACGTACGCCGGTCCCGCCCTCGTGATGGGCTTTCAGGGCTTCATCGGCCAGACGAGCGTCCTCGAGTGGGGCAAGGCGGCCTACCATCCCGCCGACGAGGACAACCCTCCCCTGGGCGACTTCCCCGGGCCGGGGGACAAGGACTGGAACGGCAACGCCCTCCTCGATCCGGCCGAGAACGGCGGGATCTCGGGCGTCGTTTACTACTCCGCCACCCGGGCCGAGGACGAAGCGCAGGACGGCGCGCCCGAGGTGTGGGAGCCCGGGATCCCGCGGGTGCAGGTGAACCTCTATCGGGACTGCAACGCCGACGGCGTCATCGACGTTCCCGACCTGACGCCCGGCTCGAGCGCCTGCCTGGCTCTCGGCTCGGCGGCGACCGCGCCGAACCTGGCCGACGTGGACAACCATCCCCTGGGCTGGTCCGACGGCACGGCTCTCAAGGGTGCCGAGGATCTTGACCGGAACGGCAACGGCGTCTTCGATCTCGGCGACGCCGTGGAGATCACCCACACCGACAGCTGGGACGACAGCCTTCCCGCCGGTTGCCAGGGGGAGGTCTTCCAATTCCTCGGCCTCTACCCCAAGGACTGCTACGACGGCCTGCGGAACTTCAACCAGGTGCGGCCCGCCGTGTTCGACGGCGGCTACGCCTTCGGGGAGGCGGCGGGCGGCTACCTTCCGGCCGGCACCTACATCGTCGAGGCGGTGGCTCCTCCCGGGTACGAGATCGTGAAGAACCAGGACAAGAACGTCGACTTCGGCGAGGATCGCGTCCCGAGCCTTCTCGCCCTGCCTCCGTCGTGCGTGAACTGGGACGACGTGGACGTCGATGGGGCTCCGGGGTACACGGTCCCGCCGGAGCTGAGCCTCTTCCCGGGCGTCCCGGCGGCCACCGCCGGGCAGCCTCGCGCGCTCTGCGACCGAAAGAAGGTCGCCCTGGCCGAGGGGCAGAACGCGGCCGCGGACTTCTTCCTCTTCACCCACGCGCCCATCGCGGGGCATATCTACGGGTTCATCCTTGACGACACCCAGAACGAGTTCGACCCGGCGGCCCCCAACTTTGGGGAAAAGTACGCGCCGCCGTGGATGCCGATCTCGATCCGCGACTGGACGGGGCGGGAGATCGCCCGGACGTACTCGGACCAGTACGGCGTCTACAACGCGCTCGTTCCGTCGACCTACTCGGCGAACCTGCCGCAGCCGAGCGGCATGTCGCCCGGCATGATCACAGTGTGCCTCAACACGCCCGTGATGCCCGATCCGGCCAATCCGGACAGCTACATCCCGGACCCGAACTTCAACCGGCAGTACAGCCAGTTCTGCTACACCTTCCAGTACATGCCCGGCACCACCACGTACCTGGACACGCCGGTCATTCCGGTGGCAGCCTTCGCCGGGCCGGGGCAGTTCCCGCTGGACTGCGAGTTCGGCGAGGGCACGCCCATGATTCACAGCGTCTCCAACGCGGCGGGGACCCCGGTTGGGCCGTGGGTACCGGCGGCGGGCCAGCAGATCGCCATCACGTCCCAGGGGCCGACGCAGGTCCCGAATCCTTCGTTCAACAACCTCGATCCGCTGTGCGCGGGCGTCGACCCGACCCTTCCGGGCGCTCCGGTGGCCTGCCGGATCACCATCGCTCGGGACTTCGGCTTCGGAGCTGCTACGGGAACGGTCACCGTCGGCGGTATCCGGGCCGCGGTCGGCTCCTGGACCGACACGACCATCGTGGCTACGGTCCCCGCGGGCGTGACCGCCGGCCAGGTGATGGTAAGCCGCGGCGACAACGGCAAGACCACGCCCGTGGGCGTGACCCTCACCGTGGGAGGCGCTGCGCCGGTGGTGGTCAGTCAGGCGGGAGGCAACTACTCCAAGATCCAGGAAGCCGTCGACGCGGCTCCCGCCGGGAGCCTCGTCACCGTGGCGCCGGGCACCTACGACGAGCTCGTAGTCCTTTGGAAACCGCTGCGGCTGCAGGGGTGGGGAACCGGCTCCACCGTGATCAATGCCGTCAAGGTGCCGGCGGAGAAGCTCGCCTTCTGGCGCGAGAAGGTCCGCAACCTCGTGGCGACGGGGGCGGTCACCCTCCTCCCGGGCCAGGAGACCGGCGCGGCCGGGGGCGTCGAGCCCGCGCTCCTCTTCAACGAGGAGGGCCCGGGAATCCTCGTCCTGCCGAAGGAGGGCCAGTTCGGGACCGGCGGGGTATCGAACGCCCGCATCGACGGGCTCACGATCACCGGTGCCGACCACGCCGGGGGGATCGTCGTTAACGGCTACGCCCACCGGCTCGAGATCGCCAACAACCGGATCGTCGGGAACAACGGCGTCTTCGGCGGCGGCATCCGGGTCGGCCACGCCGACCTGACGGTCGAGACTCCGGAGCTCGACTACCAGAGCGGCTTCAACGACAACCTGAACATCCACCATAACCAGGTAATCGAAAACTCAGGCCTGAACGGCGTCGGCGGCGGCGTGTCGCTCTACACCGGGTGCGACGGCTATCAGGTGACGAGCAACTTCCTCTGCGGCAACTTCAGCGCGGGCGGAGGCGGCGGGATCGGCCACGAGGGGCTCAGCCCCAACGGAGTCATCGCCTACAACACCGTCGTCTTCAACGAGTCCTTCAACCAGGGGATCACGGTGAACGGCGGAGGCATCCTCGTGGGAGGCGCAGCGCCCCTGGCGCTGACCGGGGCGGCCAGCCTGAGCCCCGGCTCCGGCAACGTGAAGATCCTCTCCAACCTCGTTCTCGGCAACGCGGCCGCCGCAGGCGACGGCGGGGGCATCCGGACCCAACGGGTCAACGGCCAGGACGTGGCCGGGAGGGCGGCCCGCAACCGGCCGGACCGCTGGTACAACGTCGACATCCTCAACAACGTGATCGCCAACAACTCCGCGGCCCTGGCAGGAGGCGGGATCTCGCTCCAGGACACCGCGATGAGCAACATCCTCCACAACACCATCGCCAACAACGACAGCACGGCCACGGCCGGTGAGGCCTTCGCGCCGGGTAGTCCCAATCAGTCGACCCCGCAGCCGGCGGGCATCGTGAGCCGCGCCCACACCCCGGCCCTGGCGTCCGCCTTCGGCAACGCACAGGCCGTGAGGCGCTACAGCGTCTTCTCGAACCCCCAGTTCCTGGAAGACAACATCATCTGGCACAACCGGAGCTTCTACTTCTTCGGCGACCCGAACGCGGATCCCCCGGTGCCGTACCAGCTCCTGCCGGATCCGGATACGCCCGCGTACTCCGACCTGGCGGTCCTCGGCACGGGGCTCTCCCCCGCGCCGCTCCTCCGCCCGGAGCACTGCATCCTCACGAGCACGGCGGGTTATTCGCCGAGCAATGTCTCCGTGGACCCGAACTTCGTGCACGAGTATGTCAACGTCGACCGGGGCTCGACCGTGCTCCAACCCGAGATCACGACGGCCATCCAGGTGCAGCCGGCCTTCGACGAAGGGGGCAACTTCATCCGCACCCGCTACGGACCGCTGACGCTCCTGCGGATCGACCCGCTCACCGGGCTCCCGGTCGACCCGCCCGAGCCCTACGGCGACTATCACGTCCTCACCCGGCGCGACGGCATGCCGGTGGCGACCTTCAACACCCGCGCGACGGCCTTCCCCGACCTGCGGCTGGACCTCGATCGGCAGGTCCGGCCGGCGCCGGTGAGCACGAGGCCCGACATCGGGGCGGACGAGCTCCCGTGACGAGAACCGATCGGTCCTGCCGGGCCACGAGCCCGGCGGGGCCGGATCAGGGAAGGAGGAAACGATGAACTGCCGCAGTCTCTTACGGATTCTCCCTCTGCTCGCCGCGGTAGGGGTGCTCGGGACGGAGCCGTCTCGAGCGGTGGTAGCCGTCCAGTGCCCCGGCGACGCGAACGGTGACGCGATCCCGGACGGCCCAGTCCCGCCCGGCGTCAAGTGCATGCACGTGGGCGCGGGGGACGGCTTCGTGACCATGGCCGACGGGCACCTCCAGTACATCTTCAGCTTCATGGATCTCACGGGAGTGGCGGACGAGCCCGCGACCCCGCCCGACGAGCGGGTCCTGGCGGGGCTTCTCGCCGCCGACTACTCGGCGCCCACGATCGTCGCGGACGAGGGGGACGAGCTCTACCTCAGCCTGACCAACGTGGGCATGATGATGCGGCCCGACCTCTTCGACCCGCACAGCATCCACTGGCACGGGTTCCCGCAGGCAGCGGCCGTTTTCGACGGTGTTCCCGAGTCGTCCATGGTCATCAACATGGGCTCGACCTTCACTTACTACTACAACGTCGCCGAGCCGGGGACCTATCTGTGGCACTGCCACGTGGAGGCCACGGAGCACATGCAGATGGGGATGCTCGGGAACCTCTACGTCCGGCCGGCCCAGGACAAGCTCCCTGCCGGAACGGTTCTCGCCGGCGGGTTCGTCCACCAGCCGGGCTACCGCTACGCCTACAACGACGGCGACGGCTCCACCCGCTACGACGTCGACTTCCCCGTCCAACTGAGCTCCTTCGATTCGAACTTCCACGACCTGCACCTGGCGGTGCAGCCGCTTCCCTTCGCGGCCATGAGGGACGACTACGCCATGATCAACGGTCGCGGCTATCCCGACACGGTCAATCCGGCTCCCCTTCCCCCGCCGGCCGACGAGACCGGCGCGCTCATGAACGCTACGGACTCGCATCCGACGGGGTACCCCTCGCAGAAGCTGAGTTCCCTCGTGACGGCGGCAGCAGGCCAGCGGGTGCTGCTCCGGGTCTCCAACGTGAGCATTCAGAGGTTCTTCACGCTCCAGAGCCTGGGCGTCCCCCTGAAGGTCGTGGGCTGGAACGCGCGGCTCCTGAGGGGGGCTGACCCGGACGGGCCCGGTCCACTCCTCGGTAAGGACCTCTACTACACCACGAGCTCTGTGACCCTGGGCGGCGGGGAGTCGGCCGACGTGCTCCTGCAAGTGCCGGCCGGGGCGGCTCCCGGCACGACCTACTTCCTGTACACGAGCAACCTCAACTACCTGAACAACGGCGAAAACGACGCCACCCTCGGCGGCCAGGAGGCCCTCGGCGGCATGCTGACCGAGATTCGGGTCCTGTGACAGAAACGGTCAGGAGGATCAAATGAACACGAGTTTGCTTCGCATCGCGAGACCGTCCGTCCTCGCGGCCCTGCTACTCGCCTTCGGGGCGTTCCGGGCAGAGGCCATGATCGACGGCATTCCGGGGCCTGCCTTCGATTTGGTGGCGAAAGCGGACCACATCACCACCGGCGACGGCCGAAGCGTCTACTTCTGGGGCTACGCCGACGGGAGCGCCACCGGCATGGGCCGCGCCCAATACCCGGGACCCACGTTCATCGTCAACCAGGGCGACATGGTCAGCGTCACCTTAAGAAACCGGCTCCCTGTGCCCGTCTCCCTCGTCTTTCCGGGGCAGCGGGTAACGGCCGCCGGCGGAAGCGGCGGGCTCCTCACCCAGGAGGTGCCTGCCTACACGGGCGCCTTCCCGGATCCCAGCGTCACCTACACCTTCACGGCAGCCAAGCCGGGTACCTACCTCTATCACAGCGGTACCCGTCCGGAGTTGCAGGTGGAGATGGGCCTCGTCGGCGCCATCATCGTCCGGCCCGCCGGCTTCGACCCTATGGCGCCCACGGCCTACGGCAGTCCGGGTTCCGCCTATACCCACGAGACCCTCTTTGTCCTGAGCGAAATGGACCCTCGCGTCCACGAACTCGTCGAGACCCAGGGCCCCGCGGCTCTGGCAGCCACCGACTATCTCTCCGACTACTTCCCCAACTACTGGTTCATGAACGGTCGAAACGCCCCTGACACCATGGCGCCGGCCATGGCGGCCTGGCTCCCGACCCAGCCGTACGACTGCATGCCGAGGATGCATCCCGGTGAACGGCTGCTCATGCGCGTCGTGGTGGCCGGACGGGACTTGCACCCCTTCCACCACCACGGCAACCACGCCCGGGTGATCGCCCGCGACGGCCGCCCGTTGGAGACCCTGCCCGGCGCCCTGGACCTGAGCCACGAGGTCTTCACCATTCAGTCCGTGCCGGGGGAGACCGTGGACGCGATCTTCCAGTGGACGGGCGAGAAGCTGGGTTGGGACATGTACGGGACCGGCCCGGACCACGAGCACTCCTGCAACGGAATCTCGGTGAACGCCCCCGGCACCGTGGCGTCGCCGGGCTTCGACCCCGTGACCGGAGAGTACTGTCCCGACCACGGAAAACCTCTGCCCGTCACCCTGCCGCAGCAGCAGGACCTCACGTTCGGAGGCTTCTGGAGCGGAAGTCCCTTCTTGGGGACGCTCAGCTCCCTGCCGCCGGGCCAGGGAGGACTCAACCCCAACGGCGGCTTCACCTACATGTGGCACTCCCACGCGGAGAAGGAGCTGACCAACTACAACATCTTCCCCGGGGGCATGATGACCATGCTCATCCTCGAGCCGCCCGGCGCGCCGATCCCCTGAGCGAAGGAGGAAGAAGCCATGAACCGCACGGTGCTTGAAAAGGGGCTGAGAGGTTCGGCGCTGCTCCTCACGGCTCTAGCGCTTACGGCCGGCGTGTCGGCGGGCGCGACCTATGAGCTGAGGGCAGCGGCGTCCTCGAAGACCATGCCCGATTCGACGGTCGTCCAGGTCTGGGGCTTCGCCGACGACACCACGGCCGGTCCCGGCAATGGGATCGTCACCATACCGGGCCCGCGGCTGGTCGTGCCGCCCGGCGATACCACGCTGACGATCCACCTGACCAACAACCTGCCGGAGCCGGTGTCGCTGGTGATCCCGGGGCAGCCGGCGACGTTGACCCCCGTGACCGTCACCGACTTCCTGGGAAGGACCCGCGTGAGGGCCTTCACGGCGGAGACTGCGCCCGGGGCGGCCGGCACCTACACCTGGACTGGATTGAGGCCGGGCACCTACCTCTACCAGAGCGGCACGAACCCGGCCAAGCAGGTGCCCATGGGGCTCTATGGCGCGGTGACCGCGGACGCGGCGGCGGGCCAGGCGTACCCGGGCGTAGCCTACGACGCGGAGGTGGTGCTCCTCTACAGCGAGCTCGACGCTACGCTGAATGCGGCTCCCGCTCCGGCCAAGCCCCTCCGCTACAAGCCGCAGTACTACCTCGTCAACGGGCAGTCCTTCCCCGGCGATCAAGGGACGTTCCCGCCGCTCTTGGCCGACGGGAGGATCCTCCTCAGACTCCTGAACGCGGGCCTCAAGACCCACGTCCCGGCGCTCGAGGGCGGCTACTGGAGCGTCCTGGCCGAGGACGGGAACCCATACCCCTACCCGAGGCAGCAGTACTCGGTCCTCCTCCCGGCGGGAAAGACGATCGACGTTCTGTGGACCCCCGAATTGCCGGGCGCCTACACGATCTATGACCGGTCCCTGCACCTCACCAGCGCGGGCGCCTACAACGGGGGCATGCGCACCACCCTCGCCGTGGGCGGAACGGTGGCCGCTCCCGTGGCGAACCCGGACGCCTACGCGGTAGACCGGGACACGAACCTCACCGTCCCAGTCCCCGGGGTCCTGGGAAACGACACCGGGGCCAACCTGACGGCGTCCCTGGTCCCCGGCTCGGGGCCGGCGAACGGAACTCTCGTCGCCCTGAACGCCGACGGATCCTTTACGTACACTCCCAACGCGGGCTTCTCGGGTACCGACGGCTTCACGTATGCGGCGACCAATGCCGGCGGCAGCGCTTCCGCCACGGTGAGCATCACGGTGGTGGGCAACGGGGCGCCCACCACCAACCCCGACGCGTACGCCGCCGCAGAGGACGCCGTCCTGACGGTGGCCGCCCCGGGGGTTCTCGGAAACGACGCGGACCCCGACCCCGGCGACTCCCTCGCCGCGGTTCTGGTGAGCGGGCCGGCCAACGGCGCGCTTACCCTGAGCCCGAACGGCGCCTTCACCTATACGCCGAACCCGAACTTCAACGGTCCCGACTCCTTCACCTACAAGGCCAACGACGGGCAGGTGAACGGAAACCCCGCGACGGTCTCCATCGCCGTTGCGCCGCTCAACGACGCTCCGGTCGCGGTGGGCGACTCCGCGAGCACGCCCAAGAACCGTTCCGTGGTCGTCGACGTGATCGCCAACGACTACGATCCCGACGACCCCGCCGGTACGACCGGACGGACGTCCGGAAGCACCATCAACCAAAGCTCCGTCACCATCGTGACTCCGCCCACGCGGGGCGGCACCGCTACGGCGGCGCCGACCGGCGTCGTCACCTACACGCCGAAGAAGAACTTCCGCGGGACCGACGTGTTCACGTACCGGGTTCTCGACTCGGCCGGAGCGGCGTCGAACTGGGCGACCGTGCGCGTAAACGTGAAATGAGGAGTCGAGGGCCGGCGTCCCCTCGGATCGCCGGCCCTCGGCGCGGGAGTCACAGATGACGGTACAGACACGATGCGCCTGGCGGTTCAAGTGGATGGTCCTCATCGCCGCCTGCGCCCTCGGGGCCGGTGTGGCGGGCGGCGCGGAGCGCGCGTGGGCCGTGGAGGAGGCAGGGAAGAGCCCGGGGCCCGGGGGTGCCGATGAGCCGACGCTCTCCCTCGCCCAGCGATGGGGCGTCGAAGTCGTTTCGGTGCGGCTCGCGGCCGCCGGCCACATGGTGGATTTTCGTTACCGGGTCGTGGACCCGGAGAAGGCCCGGCCTCTCTTCGCCCGAAGGAACAAGCCGCAGCTCGTGGAAGAGGCCACGGGCAGAAGCCTCACGGTGGCGAGCACGGCCAAGACCGGTCCCCTTCGCAGCTCGAACGATCCCATCGCGGGAAGGACCTACTTCATCTTCTTCGGCAACCCGGGCGACGTGAAGGCGGGAAGCAGGGTCAGCGTCGCCATCGGGGACTTCCGCGCCGAGAAACACGATCAGTGGGATAAACCCCAGATCGTGTTGATGCTCAATGGGTTGATCGACGTCTGGGAATGGCGCCCGTGTCTTGTCCATGACCAGGCGCATCCAGATCCCGACCACCGCTACATAACGCCGCATGTCCATGCCGT
>JACRCS010000035.1 GCA_016218905.1 Deltaproteobacteria bacterium | reverse complement strand
CGACGCCTTCGACCCGGCTGAGGATGTCCTGGATGTTGGCGACGGCGTAGTCGGTGAGCTGATACCGGTTCATCGAGCCGTCCTCCGACACGAGCCCGACGATCACCAGGAAGTTCCGAGTCGACTTCACGACCGCGATCCCCGCCCGCTGCACCGGCTGGGGCAGGAGCGGGGTGGCGAGCTGGAGCTTGTTCTGCACCTGCACCTGGGCCATGTTCGGGTCCGTGCCCGTCCGGAAGGTGAGGTTGATGGCCACCGCCCCGGCGGAGTCGCTGGAGGACGACATGTAGATCAGGTTGTCGATCCCGTTCATCTTCTGCTCGATGACCTGAGTGACGGTGTCCTGGACCGTCTGAGCCGAGGCCCCGGGGTAGAAGGCGTTGATCGTAATCTGCGGCGGCGCGATCGGCGGATACTGAGAGACCGGCAGCGTCTTGATCGCCAGCAGTCCCGCCAGCATGATGATGATGGCGATCACCCAGGCGAAGATCGGGCGGTTGATGAAAAAACGGGCCATGGGTCCTCCGGACGGTTGTCGGTTCTCGGTCGTCAGTTTTCGGTTTTCAGTCTTTCGATTTCGGGCCGGAACCGACGACCGACGACTGATCACTGAGAACCGCTTTTACCACCGTGCCCGGCTTCGCCCTCTGGATCCCCTCGAGGATGACGCGGTCGCCGGGCTTCAGGCCTTCGGTGACGAGCCAGCTCTCGCCCACGGTGCGGTCGGCCTTGATCACCCGCGGCTCCACCTTGTCGCCGGCGCCGACCACCATGACGAGGGGCTGCCCGGCGGGGTTCCGGGTCACTCCCCGCTGGGGTACCAGGATCGCGCGGTCGTTCGTGCCCTCTTCCAGCACCGCCCGCACGTACATGCCGGGCAGGAGGAGGTGCTTCGGATTCGGGAAGACGGTGCGCAGCGTGACGGACCCGGTGCTCGGGTCCACCGTGACGTCCGAGAACTTGAGGGTCCCGGCGAGCGGATAGGCGCTCCCGTCCTCCAGGAGGAGCCGCACCCTCGCCTGCTCCCTCCCGCCCTCGCGGAGCTCTCCCTTGGCGAGGCTCTGCTTGAGGCGCAGGAGGCTCGCCGCCGACTGGGTGACGTCCACGTACAAGGAGTCGAGCTGCTGGATCGTGGCGAGGGCCGCGGGCTGGCTCGCGGTGACGAGCGCGCCCACCGAGACCGCCGAGCGCCCGATCCGGCCGGAGATGGGCGCCGTCACGCGCGTGTGGGCGAGGTTGATCCGGGCGGCTTCCAGGGCCGCCTCGGCGCCGGCGACCTCGGCCGCGGCGGCCTTGACCGAGGCCGCGGCTCCCTCGATCCCGGCTTCGCCACCCTTCACCGCTGCCTCCGCGCTCTCGATCTCGGCCTGCGCCGCGGCGGCCGCGGCCGCGGCGCCCTCGCTGTCCGCGGCGCTGCCGCCGAGGCCCGCCTCGGCGCTCTGGATCTCGGCTTCCGCCCGTACGACCGCCGCGGCGGCGTCGTCGGCGTCCTGGCGGCTGACCGCGTTGATGGCCAGGAGCTCGCGGAAGCGCTCGGCCTTCAGGCGGAGCGGGACGGCGTTGGCTTCCGCCCGGGCGAGTGCCGCCTTCGCCGCCGCCTGCCCGGTCGTGGCGCGGGTGTGCGCCGCCTTCACGTTCGCGTGCGCCGCCCTGGCCTTGGTGGACGCCGCCTTTGCGCTCGCGTAGGTCGCTTTGGCTTTCGCGTAGGCGGCCTCGGCGTTGGCCTGGGACGCCTTCGCTCGTGCCAGGGCTGCCTGAGCGTTGGCGTACGCCGCCTGGTACGTGCTCGCGTCGATCTGGTAGAGGAGCTCTCCGGCCTTGACGTCCGAGCCCTCGGTGAAGAGGCGCTTCTGGACGATGCCCCCTACCTGCGGCCGGACTTCGGCGATTCCGAAGGCGGAGGTGCGCCCGGGCAGGTCCGTCGTGACGGCGACGGGCTTCGGCTCGATCACCAGGACGCCGACCTCGGGCGGCCCCATGGGGCGCCCGCCGGGACCTCCGGGCGTTGCGGTCTTCGCCTCCTTGCCGCAGCCCGCGGCGACCAGGGCGAGCCCGAGAGCCGCCGCCAGGAGGGGACCGGCCCGGTTCTTGCTGCTGGGCATGGGAACCGCCTCGCCGGGCTGGGAGTCGGGCCGGTGGTCACCGAGAGCCGGCCGGCCGGTTTCCCCCGCCGAAGAATGGGTAGTGGCTTCGAAAGGCATGGGGCGTCTCCTGTCGGAGGGAAGATTCATTCCGGTTCGCCGAGCTAACGCTTGAGGGCGTCCCAACACGCTTCCACCGTCTCCCCGATGAGCCGCTCGTCAAGTTCCAGGAAGCCCAAGGCGTGGTCCCGGCAGATGTTCACGAGGGGCGCGAAGGCGAGCGCGAAACAGAGGGGCAGCGGCAGGTCCTTGATGATCTGCTGGGCCCGGGCCTCCTCGAAGAGGTCCCGGACGAGGTCCTTGTCCCCGTTTCCGAAGATCTTTTCCCGGCGCACCTGGGCGCCGTACGGAGAATCGTGGAACTGCTGGAGGAACCGGAGGTCCCGGGGAGCCTCGACCAGGTGGCGGGCCACCGCGCTGGCGACGTGGAGGAAGCGCTCCCGGACGGGCCGCCCCTCCGGGTACTCCTCCATAACGACCTCGTGGAAGCGCTTCTCGAGGTCCTGGTAACAGGCGGCGATGACCGCGTCCTTGTCCGCGAAGTACCGGTAGATCGTGCCCGCGCCCACGCCGGCCTTCTCGGCCAGCAGCGCCATGGGCGCTCCGTGGAAGCCGTACTCGGCGACGATCCCCAGCATCGCGTCGACGATGGCGTCGCGCTTGTCTCCTCTTTCCATCGGCGGTCTTCCTCCGGACGGAATGTTCATTCCGCAGGAAGATAGCCGGTCACCTCATCGGGGTCAATAAGGGAGTTCGCGGCCGACAGCGGCTCCTTCTCAACGAGCGGCCAGGGCCTCCTCGACGGCCCGCCGCAGCTCCGGGAGGCGGTAGGGCTTGGGCAGGAGGGCGACGGCGCCCTCCATCCCGTCCGCCTCCGCCCCGGTGTAGCCGCTCGCGATCACGACCCGCGCCGTGGGGTCGAGCCGGCAGAGCTCCTCCAGGCAGCGGCGGCCGCCCATCCCGGGCATGCTCAGGTCGAGAATGACCACGTCCGGCCTGCCCCTCCGGTACTCGTCGAGGGCCTCTTCGCCGCTCCGGGCGCAGGTGACGGCGTAGCCCGCCGCCTCGAGCGCCTCGCGGGCGACGTTCAGCACCGCTTCCTCGTCGTCCACCGCGAGGACGCGTCCCCGCCCCCCGCCCTGCGCCCCCGCCGGGGCGAGCGCCTCGTTCGAGCTCTCCTTCGAGAGGGCGGCGGGCAGCAGGATCTCGAAGATCGTGCCCCGGCCGGGCGCGCTCTCCACCGCGATGGTGCCCGAGTGGGACCGCACGATCCCGTAGACCGTGGAGAGGCCGAGGCCGGTCCCCTCGCCCACGGGCTTGGTCGTGAAGAAGGGCTCGAAGACGTGAGCGGCCGTCTCCTCGTCCATGCCCGTCCCGGTATCGGTCACGAGGAGCCGGACGTACTCCCCCGGCTCGAGCTCGGGACGGGTCCGGCAGGAGACCTCGTCTAGGGAGCGGTTCTCCAGCTCGAAGAGGAGCCTTCCCCCTTCCGGCATGGCGTCGCGAGCGTTGGCGGCGAGGTTCAGCAGGAGCTGCACGAGCTGGTGGGGGTCTCCCCGGAGCGGCCGCAGATCGGCACCGACGCGCGTCTCGATGCGGATCATCTTGGGAAGGGTGCGCTCGAGCAGGGCGGTCGCGTGGTCGAGCTGCTCCCGCAGGTCGAGGAGCTGAAGGGTCGGCTTCGCCTTGCGCCCGAAGGTCAGCAGGTGCCGGACGAGGTCCGCCGCGCGGGTCGAGGCGTGCTCGATGTCCGCGAGGTAGGTCGCGACTTCGGGCGGGACCTCGCCCTTGAGCCTCAGGAGGTCCAGAGAGCCCACGATCGTCTGGAGCACGTTGTTGAAGTCGTGCGCGACGCCGCTCGCGAGGGTGCCCACCGCCTCCATCTTCTGGGCCTGCTGCAGCCGCTCCTCCAGCTCCGCGCGCTCTCGCTCGGAGCGAACCTGTTCCGTCGCGTCCCGGAACGTGAGCACCCGCCCCGTCGACCGGCCGTCCCGGAGCAGGGGCGACGACAGCCGCTCCAGGACGCGGCCATCCTTGAGCTCGATCGTGTCGCGGAAGCGCTCGGCGGAGACGATGCGCTCCTCGACCTGGGCTGCCAACGGGGCGGGATCCACGACCCGCTCCAGCGCTGCCGCCAGAAGCTTGCGTTCGTCGGTCTCCGCGGCGAGCTCCGGCGGTAGGCCCCAGAGCGCGAAGAAACGGGCATTCGTCTGCACGACCCGGCGGTCCAGCGAAAAGACGAGGAGCCCGTCGCCCGTGGAGTCGATCGTCGAACGCAGAAGGGCTTCGCTCCGCCGGGCCGCCTCCTCCGCCCGGAGCCGGTCCTCGACCTCGACCCGAAGCTCTTCGTTGACGAGCGCGAGCTCCGAGGTGCGCTCCTCGACCCGCTCTTCGAGCTCGTCATAGGAGCGCTGGAGGCTCGTCTGAGCGGCGACGCGCGCCTCCACCTCCCGGACGAGTTGGTCGTTGGTCCTGCGCAGCTCCTGGGTGCGCTCGGCCACCGTGTTCTCCAGCTCCCTCTGGTAGCGATTGAGCCGGACGGCGAGCGAGTTGAACGTGGACGCCAGGTCCCGGACCTCGGCCGGACCGCGGGGTTCGATCTCCCGGACGGGCGTGCCGGCGTCCTGGGCGGCTCCGCCGGCGAAGTGGCGCGCCATGCGCTGCAGCGGAGTGGCGACGAGCAGCTTCGTCGCCGTCAGGAGAGCGGCGGTAATCGCGAGCAGCGCGACGGCCATGAGGGCGAGCGCGCTGCGCAGCTCGGAGCGGAGCGCCTCGGAGACTTTCGCGACGGGGATGGCGACCGCCTCGAGTCCGACGATGTCGCCCACCTGGCGGTGAAAGCCGCCGGTGCGGCCGTAGAGGCGAACGAGCTCACGCGGGGCGTCTTCGGGTCTGCCGTGGCAAGAGAGGCAGCTCTTTTCGGCCCGCATCGGGCTGAAGAGGGCGAGATGCTCCACTCCGCCGATGGTGACCCGGCCGGTCCACCTCTTCTCGGCCGGGTGCTCCCGAAAGTACCGAATCATCGCGGATTCATCAGGACTCGGGCGGTTCTCCGGGTTCCGGGAGTTCTCGGCCGGAAACTTGATGTAGAACTCGGGGAATCGGCTGCGTACCTCGTCGAAGATCTGGTGGACGGCGTAGCTCGTCGACATGGTGGCGGGGACGAACCCACCCGGCTCGGCCTGGGCGATGGCCAGAGGTCTCACGTGCCGGGCCAGGTAGCCCCGGACGGCGATGTCGAACTCCAGCAGGAGCGCGAGCTGCTTTTCCGCCTGCCGCTGCACCGAGTGGGCTGCGAGGTGATACGACCGGTAGGTCAGGAACGCCGAGAAGACCAGCACCGTCGCGACGAGGGCGATGGTGAGTCGGGTCTGAATGCGCCTCATGCTCTCCCTCCCGGCTCGTCCTGGCGGGTCGGACCGGCCTCCCCGTCGCGCTGGTCACCGAATCGGTCCGGCCCTATCGTACCGGCGTTCGAGCCTCCCGATCAACGGCGGCCCTGTCCATGCCCGACCCCTTCGCCCTCTTGGGGGCCTTCTCCACGAAGTCCGTGTAGTAGTTCCGCCCCGCTTGGCCCCGTCGTAGCCCCCGGCGAGGAAGAAGTGCTTGATGGCCTCCGCCCGGATCTTCTCGCGGAGGCGTTGGACTGCGTTACCGTGGAGAGAGCGCGTGGACGGTCAAGCCCGTGTGCGCCAGGAGACCCATCTTAGAGAGGTGGCCTTCTCTGTGGGCGAAGGCAGGGCGCAGGAGAGGTGAGATGGCGGAAGAGAAGCTGGTCCTCCTCGTCGAGGACAACGAAGACGACGCAGCTCTGGCGCTGCGTGCCTTCCGGAAGAGCAACATCCCTCATCGGATCGTTCTGGCGCGGGACGGGGTGGAGGCCTTGGACTACCTGTTCGGAAGCGGAGGGGCGGTGGGAGGCGATCACCAGGAAACCCCGGCGGTCATCCTGCTCGACCTCAAGCTTCCCAGGGTCGACGGGCTGGAGGTGCTCCGCCGCATTCGGGCCGACGCTCGCACGAAGTGCCTGCCCGTGGTCATCATGACCTCCTCGACGGAGGAGCAGGACCTCATCCGCGGGTATGACCTGGGAGCGAACAGCTACGTCCGCAAACCGGTGGATTTCCTCGAGTTCGTCGAGGCGGCCCGGGAGCTCGGCGTGTACTGGCTGACCCTGAACGAGCCGCCCATCCCCTGCGGAGAGCGGTGAACGGCCCCTTCAGAGGTCGCTGCGGAGTTGGGGGAACGAAGCGGCGCGCAGGTCGGCGTTCAGGCCCCGGAGAGGAACCTCTCTTCGAGGAACGTGCAGAGCTCCCAGCCGGTGGACCCGCTGGACGAGCAGCTCTCCTTGGAGCTCCCGCGCCCAGCTCCGGTGCGTGCCGGCGAGGAGCAGGGCCGACCGCGGGTCTCTCATGGCTCCTCCCGGGGCGGCTCATCCGTCCCCCCCCGGCCCGGTCAGCAGGGTTTCTCCGCCCCGGGGCGGGTGTAGTACCACCAATTGATCCCCACGTTCGCGAGGCAGAAGGCCGCCAGCCCGTAGAAGAAGAGGTTCGGCGAACCGAGCGTGGAGATCAGCGTCCCGAGGGCCACCGCGAAGAAGAAGGGCCCGTAGGCGGCCACCGCGGCCGTCCACCCGATGACGCCGCTCGCCTGGCGCGGCGGGAAGCAGACGGGCATCTGCCGGAACGTGGAGGCGTTGCCGATCCCCGAGAAGAAGAAGAGCGCCAGCATCGTACCCACGAACCACGGGAACTCGGCCATGGACTCCGGTCCGGTGAAGAAGGTGACGGCGACGCTGCAGACGAGGACGCCCGCACCGCTCACGGCTGTCAGGATACCGCCGCCGATCCGATCCGCGAGGGGGCCGAAGGCGACGCGGCTCAGGGAGCCGATCAGGGGTCCCAGGAAGGCGTAGGTGAGCGGGTCCGGCGCGTTCGGGAACTTCCCGTAGAGCTCCTTGATGAGGAGGGGAAAGGAGGCCGAGGCGCCGGAGAACGTGCCGAAGGTCATGATGTAGAGGCTCGTCATGAACCACGTGTGCTTCTCCCGGAAGATGTCGAACTGCTCCCGGAAGTTGGCCCGGACCGGTACGCTCCGGACGAGCGACCAGGCGGCCACGCCGAGGAGGACGATCAGGGGTACGTACCAGAGTGCCGCGTTCTGGAGCCACACCGCCTTGGAGGCCCCGTTCTTCGTGAGCGTCTGCGGCGCGCCCAGATAGGCGAGGCCACCCGCCGTGATGATCCACGGAGTGACGAGCTGGGTGAGGCTCACGCCCAGGTTCCCGAGGCCGGCCTGCATTGCGCGTGCGGTCCCCGGGAGGCGCTTCGGGAAGAAGAGGCTCGTGCGCGGCCTGACGGAGGAGAAGATCCCTCCGCCGAACCCCGCCGCGAAGGCGAGGAGCATGAGGATCCAGTAGGGGGTCGCCGTGTTCTGGACGGCGAAGCCCCAGCCGAGCGCCGGCACGAGGAGGAGCAGCGTCGAGAAGGAGACGACGTGGCGGCTCCCGAAAATGGGGATCATGAACGTATGGAGGATCCGGAGCGTGCCGCCCGCGAGCCCGGGCATGGCGGCGAGCCAGAAGAGCTGGCCGGTGCTGAGGCGAAAGCCGACGGCCGGCAGGCGCACCACGAGCGCGCTCACCATGAACCAGGTGGCGAAGGAGAGCATCAGCGCCGCAGTGGTGATGGCGAGCTTCCGCCACGCGACCCGCGCCCCCGCGGCCGCCCAGAACTCCGTGTCCTCGGGCGCCCAGTGAGTCAACCACGTTCCGCTTCCCTGCAGGGGCAACGCCCCGCTTCCGATTGCTGCGTTCGACATGATCTTCCTCTCTCTTCTCCGGCCCCCACTAGGGCGCCGATCACTGGGTTGCTTCCTCGACCCCTTATCGCGGGGGGGCCCACACTGCTGAGGTGCGGGCGGGGAGGCGGGCAGAGCCGATGGTCGCTCCCGCCCGTCCGTGGCCTCCACGACCCGACCCCCTCCTGGGGTCGTCCGCGCCGCGCTACGCTGCCTCTGCCCACCTCCCCCGGGGCGACCTCCAGCCGGCGTCCGGCGGAACGGCTGCCTCGAACCGGTCTTCCGGCTCTCTCTCCCTCTCTTCCCTCTCCCCGGCCGCCGAGCGCCCGGGCAGCCGTGCGAGAGGTAGGCCCGACGGAGCGCGGCGCGCCACCGCCAGTCATCCGATTTCGTATCGCGCCGCGCGTAGTCGGGCCTACCCGAAGCCGGCGTACTAGGAAGGCTCGCCGGCCGGCTCCCCTTCCACCCGGTGCTCGAAGGCGTCCCGGAGCTCCGGCACCTCGCTCTGCAGCAGGCCCATGACCGTCAGGTGGAGCCAGGCGAGGCTTACGAGGGTCAGGAGGAACAGGATCCCGAAGGTGGTCTGCGGGAGCCCCGTCAGGAGCTCGGCGTAGGCGAAGAGCGGCGGGAGGAAGAAGCCGCCCAGCGCTCCGAGGAGGCCGACGAGGCCGCCCACCGCACCGACGTCCTTCGGGAAGTACTCGGGGATGTACTTGTAGACCGCGGCCTTCCCGACCCCCATGGCGACGCCCACGATCACCACCAGGACCGTGAACCAGAAGGCGTCCACGTGGTAGTGGAGGGTCTCCAGCGTGCCGCTCGCGCTCACGCGCGTCGGCACGTAGACGACCGCGTGGCCGTTCGGGAGCGCCAGGAAGGCGCAGGCGACGAGCATCGCCCCGAAGCTCGCGTACATGACGTGCCGGGCGCCGTAGCGGTCCGAGAGCCACCCGCCCACCGGCCGCAGCAGGCTCGCCGGGAAGATGAAGAGGGTCGTGAGGAGCGCAGCCTGGGCGAGCGGAAGCCCGTAGACATCTACGTAGTAGCGCGGGAGCCACGCCGCCAGCGCCACGTAGGCCCCGAAGACGACCACGTAGTAGAGGCTGAAGCGCCAGACCTCCACGTGCTTCAGCGGGCGCACCATATCCAGTAAGGGCCGGCCGCGGGAGGGCCGGAGGTCGCGGGCGGGGGCGACGAGCCAGACCGCGAGGCCGGTGAGGATGCAGAGGACCGCGTAGAGGAAGGGGAGGAAGCGCCACCCTCCGGGCACGAACCCGCCGAGATACCCTACCGCCGGCACCGCCGCGATGAGAGCCGGACCGATCAGCTTCGTCGCCGACGCGCCGACGTTGCCCGCCCCGAAGACGCCGAGGGCGAAGCCCTGGCGCTCCGGCGGGAACCAGGCGGAGTTCCAGGCGATCCCCACCGAGAAGGAGTTCCCGGCGATCCCCACGAGGAAGCCGTACAGGAGGAGCTCGTTGTACGTCTGGGCCCGGCTCACGAGGAACGCTGGGATGGCGGTGAAGAAGAGGATGGCGGCGAAGACCCGCCGTCCGCCCTCCCGATCGGCGAGAATGCCGAAGAAGAGCCGCCAGATGGAGCCGTTGAGGACGGCGACGGCCGTGAGCCAGGAGAGCTGCACGGGCGTCAGTCCCAGCTCCTTCCGGAGCGAGATCCCGAGCACACCGAACATGAGCCAGACGGCGAAGAGGACGGTGAAACCGATCGTGGAGAGCCAGAGGACGCGGCGCCGACTGCCGGCCAGGGCGGGGTCGGCTACGATCACCTTCCCCCCGCCGGGCGGGGCGCCCCGGTTCGTGTCCTGAGCGTGCAGGACGGAGTCTGCGGCTGTTTCGATCGACATCGTTGTTACCTCCCCGTTCCCCCCAGGGGGACCGGACGGCGGCTCCAAAGGACCACCTGCCAGGGTCTGACGAGGTAGCCGAAGGGAACCGTCACTACGTGGACCAGGCGCGAGAAGGGAAAGACCGCGAGGAGCGTGAAGAACGCGAGCACGTGCAGCTTCAGGAGCCACGGCAGGTCGAGCACGAGCTCGGGCCGCGGCGAGAGGATCAGGAGCGACCGGAGGTACGGGGTAAAGACCGACGGGAACCAGTAGGAGCCGAAGCGGAAGGCCAGCGCCGAGGTGAGCCCGGTGACCACCGAGACCGCCAGGAGCCCGAGCACCACGAGGTCCATGGGGGTCGTCACCTTGCGCACGCGCGCGTCCATCGCGCGCCGCCACACCAGGACCGCGAGGCCGCCGAGGGCCCAGACGCCGAGGCCGAAGGCTGTGGCCTCCTGCACGAAGAGGCGCAGTGGAACCGCGTTCCACGCCTCGAGCCCGCGGGGGATCAGGAGCCCCAGGAAGTGGCCGGCGAGCGTCAGGGTGAGGCCCCAGTGAAAGGGGACGCTCCCCCAGAGGAGCTTGCGGTGTTCGAGTAGCTGCGAGGTGCGGCTCGTCAGGGTCGAGGGCATCCACCAGGCCCGCAGGGCCGTCACGGAGATCGCCAGCGCTACCGCCACGTACGGAAAGACCACGAAGACCAACGTGTTCCAGCTCATCGGGGGCTCCTTCCGTCGGGCGCGCTCCCCCCGGCCGGGAGGTTCTTAAGCTCGCGTCGGGCGCCCGCTACGAGGTGAGCGTAAGGGTTCTCCGGGTCAGCCCCCGCGAGCGCCTTCTCGAGCGCGCGGAGCGCCGGCTCGAGGACGCCGAGAAGGCTCGCCACCGGAGCGGCAGAGCGATCGAGGTAGCGAAAGACCGGCACCAGGTGATCGGGAAGCTCTCCGTCGAGGTCCACGCCGGCCCGCTCCATCGCCACGTTGAGCTCGGAGAGGAGGGGACTTCGCTGGTACTTGTCGCCCCAGATCTGGTAGCCCACGTAGGGAGCCGTCGCGAGCTCGAGATCGAGCGTCCGGGTGCAGAGTTCCTCCCAGGCTTCCAGCGAACTCCGCCCCACCGCATCGAGGAAGGCCTCGAGCCCGGTGCGGCCGGGGCCGACCGGAAGCTCGGCGACGCTCGCGCGTAACCGCTCGAGCCGCCCCGGGGCGGGATAGCGGAACGCTTCCGCGAGGACCGCGTAAGCGCCCATCTCAGTTCTCCCGCGCCGGGGAACGGGCGTAGCCCATACCGACCGTGGCGCGCCGCTCTTCCGAGTCGGGGCCCCGGCCGTCCCACACCTCGCGGTGGTAGGCGGGCAGCACGAACCGCTCGGCGAAGGGCGCGGTCGTGCTCAGGGCGTGGGCGGCGTCGGCCTGTTCGGGTGTGAGCCCGGCGGCGCGCAGGGCGCTCAGGGCGGCCTCGGAGGCCGCGCCCTGTATGCTCCGCTCCCGCTGGTAGAGGCGCATCGCCTGGAGCTTCCGGAGCGCCCGCCACATGGGCTCCTCCACCCCGGCAGTGAAGAGGTTCGCGAGATACCGGACGGGCAGCCGGGCGCTCTCCACCGCGTCGAGCGGGTCCGAGCCGTCCCCGCCGAGGAAGTCGACCCCACCCTCTCCCTCGACGTTCAGCGCGGGGGAGAGGGGCGGAACGTAGAACATCATCGTCATCGTCCGGTACTCGGGGTGGAGGGGGAAGGCGAGCCCCCACTCCTTGACGAAACGGTAGACCGGCGAAGCCTGCGCTGCCCGGAGCCACCCCGGGTCTACCCCGGAGCGCTCGGCCTCCCTCAGAACTTCCGGGTCGCGCGGGTCGAGGATCGCGCCCAGCTGGGAGGCGAGGATCTCGGCGTCCGGTACCTGGGCCGCTGTCGGGATCCGGTCGGCGTCGTAGAGGAGGACCCCGATGTACCGGATCCGGCCGGGGCAGCTGTGGGCGCAGCCGGTCGCCTGGCCGCTCTCGAGCCTCGGAAAGCAGAGGATGCACTTCTCGGACTTTCCGGTCGCCCAGTTGTTGAACGTCTTCTTGTAGGGGCAGGCGGCGACGCAGAGGCGCCAGCCCCGGCAGCGCTGCTCGTTGACGAGCACGACGCCGTCTTCGGCCCGCTTGTAGATGGCGCCCGACGGGCAGGCGGCGGCGCAGGCGGGGTTGAGGCAGTGGTTGCAGGTGCGGGGGAGGTACGAGAGGACCACCCGTTCGACTCCCTCGAGTTGCGCCCGAACGCGTTCCGGCACGCCTTCGAGGTTCGGGTCGTTCCGGGCGTAGAGGCTCGAGCCCGCCAGGTCGTCGTCCCAGTTGGGGCCCGACTCGATCGCGATCGGCTCCCCGGTGATCAGGGAGACGGGGACGGCGACCGGCTGGTCGTTCCCTTCCGGGGCGTCGATCAGGTCCTGGTAGCGAAACGTGAAGGGCTCGTAATAGTCGTCGAGGGTCGGGAGCGACGGGTTGTAGAAGAGGCGCGCGAGTCCGCCGAGGCGGGATTGCAGGCGGAGCTTCAGCTCGCCATTCTCCTTGAGGGCCCAGCCGCCGCGGAAGTGCTCCTGATCCTCCCAGAGCGTCGGGTACCCGGTGCCGGGGCGGGCCTCGACGTTGTTCCACCACATGTACTCGGAGCCCCGCGGATCGGTCCAGAGGCTCTTGCAGGCGATGGAACACGTGTGGCAGCCCAGACACTTGTCCAGGTGGAAGAGCATGCTCAGGTGAGCGCGTACATTCATCGTCCTCTCCTCCCGCCCTAGAACTTCGGCCGCTCGACGCGCCGGACGTAGACGAAGCTGTCGCGGTTGATGCCCACGGGCCCCCAGTAGTTGAAGGCGTAGGTGAACTGCGCGTAACCCCCGCTCATGAGGAGCGGTTTCAGACGGACCCGGTCCACCGAGTTGTGCATCCCGGCCCGTTTGCCCCGGAGCGGCGAGATCGGCACCCCGACGGTGCGTTCGGTGGCGTGGTAGACGTAGATCGAGCCCCGCGGGATGCGCGCCGAGGCGACCGCCCGCTGCACGTAGACGCCGTGGTCGTTGTACATCTCGACCCAGTCGTTGTCCTCGATCCCGAGCTCGGCGGCCTCCCTGTCGTTCAGCCAGACGGGGTAGCCGCCCCGGGAGAGGGTCATCATCCGGAGGTTCTCCGAGAAGGTGGAGTGGATGCTCCACTTCGAGTGGGGGCTGATGTAGTTGAGCGCACGGCTCTCCCCCAGCTCGATCCGGGTCTGCACGAGGTCGTCGACCATGTTGTGATCGGGTCGGGGCTTGTAGGTGGGGAGGTGCTCGCCCCAGGCGAGGTACATCTCGTGGTCGAGGTAGAAGTGCTGGCGGCCGGTGAGCGTCCGCCAGGGCACGCCCCGCTCCACGTTCAGGGTGTACGGGGCGTACGGGCGACCGTCGTTGACGAGCCCCGACCAGGTGGGCGAGCTGAGCACCCGGCGCGGCTGCGCCACGAGGTCCGGGAAGGTCGTCCGCGCAGACCGGGTGCCTTCGGCCAGGTCGGTGAGCTCGAGACCGGTCTTGTGGCCCTCGACGTCGAAGGCCCGCCAGGCGAGCTCGCCGTTGGAGGCCGGGTCGAGGAACAGGATCGCTTCGGCCACCTCCCGCGGCTCTTCGAGCGAGGGCAGCTTCCGGTAGGCCCCGTCGGCGCGGCGCCTCGGCTGGCGTTCCGCGAGGGTGCGGTAGAAGTCGGCTGCCGGAATCGCCAGCCCGTGGGCGGCGACGCCGTTCTCCTCCACCGCCGGCCCGAGGCTGATCATCCGCTCGTAGAGGTTCGCGTAGTCGCGCCGGACGACCCGGAACTTGGGCATCGTCACGCCCGGAACGGGCTCCACCTCGCCCATCTTCCAGTCCCGCACGTGGGGCTGTGCGAGCTCGTCGGGAGTGTCATGTTGAAGCGGGAGCATCACGACATCCTCCTCCGGCTCGGGGAGGTGGGTCGCGGCGAGTTCGCTCACCTTGTGCGCGACGGCCTTGAAGATGTCCCAGTCCGTCCGCGACTCCCAGGCCGGGGCCACCGCGGCCTGCATCGGGTTGATGAAGGT
>JACRCS010000557.1 GCA_016218905.1 Deltaproteobacteria bacterium | reverse complement strand
GCCGCCCGCCGGAACGGAAGGCGCAGGGGGCGGTGGGGCCGTGGGCCCCATCGGGGTCCGGGGCGGCTCCGGCAACCTCCTCCAGGACGTGCGCCTGGGCGTCTACACCGAGAGCCTCTGGGAGAAGATACACGCCAACTGGAGCGTTCCCCCCTCCGTGGAGGGGAAGGGCTACGTCGCCATCGTCTCGTTCACGTGGAATCGGCAGGGGAAGATCACCCAGATGACCCTGGAGAAGAGCTCGGGCAACCGGCTCTACGATCAGGCCGCGCTTCGGGCCATCGAGGCGACGAGCCAAAAGGGCGATCTGGCGATTCCGAGGGACATTCCGGGCGAGTCCATGGAACTGGGCATCCGCTTTCGGAAAGATGACTGACGGACCCGAAGCGGGCGGTCTCGACCGTCTCCTCCGCCGAGCGTCGCGGCGCCGGGCCGGCGTCGTCCTTCTCCTCGCACTCCTCGCCGGCTGCGCGACGACTCCCCCTCCCCCGGGCGGCTATCAGGTGGGCGGCAGGGTGTACGTTCCCCTCCCGAGCGCCGAAGGGTACGCCGAGGAGGGGCTCGCTTCCTGGTACGGGCCCGGCTTCCACGGGAAGAAGACGTCCAGCGGCGAGACCTACGACATGTACGGAAACACCTGTGCCCACAAGCTGCTGCCTCTCGGGACGACGGTGAGGGTGACGAACCTGGACAACCAACGATCCGTCTTGACGCGGATCAACGACCGGGGACCCTTCGTCGACGGGCGCATCATCGACCTCTCCTACGCGGTGGCTCGGGAGCTCGGCATGGCCGAACGGGGCACCTGCAGGGTGAGGGTCGTGGCCGTCGCCGGACCGGACGGGCGCCGTCCCCCCGGCAAGGTGCTCGAGGGCCCGTTCGCGTGGCAGGTGGGCGCGTTCTCGGTCCCCGACAACGCTCAGGGCCTCGCGCGCCAGCTCCGGTCCGCCTTCCCGGACGTGACGGAGGAGGCCTTCGAGCGGGGCGGCAGAGCACTCTTCCGCGTGCGCGTCGGCACCTACCGGAGTGCCGCGGAGGCCCAGGGCGCGCTGGCGGCTCTCAAGGCCCGCGGGCTCACGCCGCTGCTGGTTCGCAAGGACTGACGCTCACGAGGTGGTGATGAGAGGGGACGAGCCCCGGCCGGCCAACATACGGGGGCTCCTGGATTCTCCGGAGGACCGGCGCGCGCGGTACCTCGACCACCTCGTACCCGATGAGCTCAGGGCCCATTACCGTCTGCCGCGCAACGCGCGATGGGAGCCGGGTCCCCGTTCGACCTACCGCTGGACCGAGCTTCCCGATCCGGCCGCGCTCCGGATCGAGGTCTGGCCCAGACCGGAAGAGGAAGATCCCGCCCTGGTGCTGGAACTGACCGATACCTTCTACGGTCACCTGGAGGCGTCCTGGATCGTTCTGAACGACATCGACGGCCCGCGCTACTCCGTCGATCGGGAGGAGACCGGCAAGCCCATTCCGTTGGGGTCTTCCGTTCGGAACCTGAAGCAGGAGATCCGGGCCCTGGGCGCTGGGCTCGCTCCGAATCAGGTCCGCCCGGGGCTTCGGATGTTCAGGCCGCTCATCGGCTGTATCGAGGAGCTCGCCGCCGCCTTTGGCGTTGGGATCCTCTACGTGGCGCCGCTCGCGTACCACAACGCGATCAAGTACGAGAAGTACGGGTTCACCTACGCCTCCGGCCAGGAGGAGATGGAGTGGATCCATCGGGAGTTCGGTCGCGGCGGAGTCCTGCGCCAGCGCATGGACGGGACCCGCCCCTTCCGCCTTCCTTGGATGGCGGACACGGTGAGGGGGCGCTCATGGGCGATCCACGATGGCGTCCTGGATCGCCGGTGGATGGCGCCGCAGATGTACAAGTTCGTCGGCCGAAACTTCTCGACGTGCACGTTTCCGAACGGGCCGTGGTAGACGGATGCCGGATTACCCGTACCCGTACGCGATGAACCCGACGCGACCCATCGGGCCCGGCGGTGCGCGCCTGAGGCTCTTTCGCAGGCGCCCCCGGCCCGAGGAGGAGCCCGGCTTCGAGACGGCTCCGGCCGAGGCGGACCTGGCCCGGTGGCGCGAACTTCTCGCCGGGTCCGTCGCCGAGCTGAACGAGAGCTTCCAGGCGTCGCAGGCGCCGTTTCGCTGCGCGCTGGAGGAGGACGAGGCCGGAGTCTCGCTTCGGCTCTTCCGCCTCGCCGAAGACGGCTCCGTTTCCGCCCCGGAGGGGCTTCCCGAAGAGATCGAGGAGCACCTCGAGCTCGCCGAGCTGCCCCGGTGGCTCGCCCGGCTCCGTTCTCGCCTCGGCATCGTCGTCGACGAACGCGCCTGAGGCTCGAGAGCAGCGGTTACCTAACTGCTGCTTCCCACTTACTCACGGAGATCACGTGGCCAAGATCCTCATGCTTCAAGGAACCGGTTCCGACGTGGGCAAGAGCGTGCTCGTGACCGCGCTCTGTCGCGTCCTGGCTCAGGACGGGGTGCGGGTGGCCCCCTTCAAGCCCCAGAACATGGCCCTCAACTCCTTCATCACGGCCGAGGGAGGAGAGATGGGCCGGGCCCAGGTCGTCCAGGCGGAAGCCGCCCGAGTCGAGCCGCACACGGACATGAACCCCGTGCTCCTCAAACCGACCACCGACGTGGGGGCCCAGGTCATCCTGCAGGGGAAGGTCCACGGCAACATGAGGGCGCTCGAGTACCACGAGTTCAAGAAGGTCGCCCGAGCCGTGGTCCTGGAGAGCTTTCACCGCCTGGCCGCGCAGTTCGACGTGATCCTCGTTGAGGGCGCCGGCAGCCCGGCCGAGATCAATCTCCGCCAGGGCGACATCGCGAACATGGGTTTTGCGTTGGAGGTCGGCTGCCCCGTCGTCCTGGTGGGCGACATCGACAAGGGCGGCGTGTTCGCCTCCCTCGTGGGGACCCTCGAGCTCATCGCGCCCGAAGAGCGAGACCTAGTCCGGGGTTTCATCATCAACAAGTTCCGCGGAGACGCTTCGCTCCTGGACCCGGCGCTCGAGACGATCAGCCGGAGGACGGGCAAGCCGTTCCTGGGCGTCGTGCCCTACTTCCGGGACATCTTCGTCCAGGAAGAGGACGGCATCCACCGCGAGGTGATCCGCGCGCGCACGGCGGGCTCCGAGGTGCGCGTCGCCGTCGTCCAGGCCAACCGCATCTCGAACTTCACCGACTTCGACCCCTTCGTGGGTGAGCCGGGCGTGCGCCTCGAGTACGTCCGCTGCGGCGAGCGGCTGGGGAAGGCCGACATCGTGATCCTCCCGGGCTCGAAGAACACGATCGACGATCTCGCCGCCCTGCGCTCTTCCGGGCTGGCCGACGAGATCCTCGAGAACCACCACCGCGGCGCCGTCATCGTCGGCCTCTGCGGGGGGTATCAGATGCTCGGGCGTTGGATTCGCGACCCGCACGGGGTCGAGAGCAGCCGAGGGGAGATCCGCGGGCTCGACCTGCTCGACGCCGAGACCGTGATGGAGCGGGAGAAGGTGACGACCCAGGCGGAAGCCGTCATCGCCGAGGGAACCCTCCCCTGGTTCTCCTGTCGAGACGTCCTGGCCGGCTACGAGATCCACATGGGGCGCACGACTCTGGGAGAGACCGGCACGCCGTTGCTCTCCCTCCGGCGCCTCGGCGCCTCTGCCTGGGAGCTCGACGGCGCCATCAGCGGCGACGGAAGGGTCTTCGGCACCTATCTCCACGGAATCTTCGACAACGACCTCTTCCGGACGGCCCTCCTGGACCTCTTCCGCGGTGCCTCCGAGCCGGGCCAGGCCTTCGCGCGCAAGAAGGAGGAGGGCTACGATCGGCTGGCGGCGGTCGTCCGACAGCACCTCGACCTCTCCGCGCTGCTCCAGATCCTCACGGCCGGCCCGGGAATGTGAGGCGAGCTCCCGCGTGCGCACCGGGAGGACTCACACGTGTGCACATCTGTACACACGTGTGCACACATCTCACACGCCCGCGACACATTGGGGTCACGCGCACTTGCGGAGGGGTAGCCTTCGTGTCAGACTACCTGCGGCCATGTTGCGGCTAACTCGACCCGGAGGGTGATCATGACCGTCAAAGAAGCTCGGGAAAAGGCGAAGGCGCTCAAGGTGAAGAACTATGCGCGGCTCTCCAAGGAGCACCTGATCTGGGCCATTCAAGCCGCGGAGGGCAATTCCGACTGTTACAAGAAGATCGAGGAGTGCGGTCAGGGAGACTGCTGCTGGCGTCCGGAGTGCCAGCCCCAACGCTAAGCCCGGGAGAAAGGTGGAAGACAGAAAATGACGAGAAAAGGAGTCCTCAAAGCCTTTGCCGCTCTGCTCGCGCTGTCCCTCGCCGCCTGTGCGGGAGGGCCGAAAGAGCAGGTCGGAACCGTCCTCGGAGGAGTTGCGGGGGGAGTCGCCGGGGCCCAGATCGGCGGCGGATCCGGCCGGATCGTCGGAGCTGCCGTCGGCACGCTCCTCGGTGCTGTAGTCGGCCAGGAGATCGGCCGGAGCCTGGACAAGGCCGACGAGCTCAAGGCCGCTCACGCCCTGGAGAAGAACAAGACGGGCGAGGCTTCCACCTGGGTCAACCCGGACAAAGGCAGCCAGGTGACCGTCGTCCCGACCCGCACCTACCAGCAGGCGGGCGGGGAGTACTGCCGGGAGTACCAGACGGAGGTCGTCGTCGGCGGGAAGACCGAGAAGGCTTACGGCAGGGCGTGCCGCCAGCCGGACGGCCAGTGGAAGATGACGCACTAGCCGCCGGCGATCCTGCGCTCCACCAGTTCCCAGGCGCGGCGGGCTTCCGCCGTGCCCGGGAGCTCGCTGCCCGCCCTCTCGAGCATCTCTTCCGCTTCCGCGCTCCGTCCCAACGCCGAATACGCTTCCGCGACTCGCAAGAGGTAGAACCAGCCCTGCTCGGGATCGTTCCGATAGCAGCGTTTGAAGAGCTCCGCCGCGCGCTCGGCCCGGCTCCCGCCCTCCTCGAGCAGAAGGTCGCCTGCGGCTGCCAGCGCCTGCACCTGGTCGGGTTTGCGGGCCAGCACGTCTTGGAGCACCCGAAGCGCCTGTTCGCGGTCTCCGCCGCGCCGGTGGGCCTCGGCCAGTAGGAGCGCAGCCCCGAGGTCATCGGGGCCTGCCAGGCGCCGCGCTCCCTCCGCCTCGCGTGCGGCGCCCGCGACATCGCCCGTCTCTAGGCAGCAGGCGGCCGCCAGGAGACGGGCCTC
>JACRCS010000546.1 GCA_016218905.1 Deltaproteobacteria bacterium | reverse complement strand
GCCGTTCGCGCCGGAGGTCGAGACGACGACGGGGACCGTGACGTCGGGGAGCGTCGTGCCGCAGACGTTGCGCGCCACCTGGATCGCCGTCCCGTTCGTCCCGACGAGATCGGGGAAGCCGTCGCCGTCGAGGTCCGCGGCGGCGTCGGCTCTGATGTCGGGGACCCAGCCCCCCTCGTCGAACGCGGAGCCCGTCCAGCGGAAGAGCCGCGTGCGGCCGTAGGAACGGACGAGCTCCTGCCGGCCGTCGCGGTCGAGGTCGGCCGCCAGGAGCTGGAAGGGAGAACGGTCGAGGATCGACAGGTCCGTTCGCCGAAGCCCGCCCGAGCCGTCGGCCCTCATGAGCCAGCCGCGCCAGTCGCGCCCGGCCGTGAGGAGGGCCGAGTAGACGAAATCGTCCCGTCCGTCCCCGTCAAAGTCCCCGACGGCAACGCTCCGGATCGTCGGGAGCTGGATGCTCCCGCCCTGCAGGAGGCCGCCGCGGCCATCCCCCCAGAGGACGAAGCCAGTCGGATCGGTCTCCGCGGAGCCCCCGGCCGCCACGACGACGTCGGCGTCTCCGTCACCGTCGAAGTCCCCCGCGACGAGAGAGAGCCCGGAGGTTCCACCCGGCGAGAGCGTCGCGGCGACGTCTGCATGGAACGCGTCGCTCGCGTCCGCCCGGAAGGCGAGGAGCATGCTGCCGGTGTTCACGAGGATCTCGCTTCGGCCGTCCCGGTCGAGGTCGGCGACGGCCCAGGGCTTCCAGTAAGAGGGTCCCGTCCACGCCGTGCTCGGTCCGGCCACGATCGTGCCGTCCTCGCGCACGCGAAGGAGCTGCGGACCGTCCTCGCGCAGGAGAACGCCCTCGGCGACGCCGTCTCCGTCGGTGTCGGCCGTCAGGAGGTCGAACGCCGTCGTCTCGAGAGGCGTCAGCGCCGCATAGGTCCCGTCCGGTCGCTGGACCGCGCCCCCGACCCAGGTCCCCATCACGTCGAGGACGAGGACGTCGGGCCGGCCGTCTCCGGTCAGGTCGGCGACGCGGGTGTGCCCGTAGCCCGGGAGCGGCGCGAGGTCACGCGAGGGCGCGAACCGGAACGCCTCGCAGGGAGCCGCTTCGACGCCGGCGGGAAGCAGAGGAAGGAAGCAGGCCAGGAACAGACCGGAGGCACGCCGGGGGAACGCACTACGGAACGTGGGCATCCGCGCCCTCCTCGAGTCGGAGTGTCGCGGCGAGGGAGCGGCTCACTCCCGACGAGGAAGCGCCGCGCGACGTCACGCCCGGGAAACAAAAGCGCCGGGACATGCCCGGCGATAACCCTCACGAAATCAATGGTGGAGCTGAACAGGATCGAACTGTCGACCTCCTGAATGCCATTCAGGCGCTCTCCCAACTGAGCTACAGCCCCACGCTTTGAAAGACCAGAGAGGCGCGGACGGCTCCGCGGGGCGGGGAAAGTAGCATTCGGAAGTCCCGGCGGTCAAGGTTCCCCGATTTCCCTATCATTCCCGTCCATGGACACCCGACCGCGTGACCCCGAGGACCTCCGGAGGCGGGGAATCATCCAGAGACTGCTGGGCGGCATGAACCTCCGCTTCCCGGGGCTCTTCGCCCTGCTGGCGGCTGTGTTCGTCCTCGACGTCCTCATCCCCGACTTCATCCCCTTCGTCGACGAGATCATCCTGGCGATCCTGACGATGATCTTCGGCCTCTGGAAGGAGCGACGGACGACGGTGGTCACGACGGCGAAGAGCGGGCCGATGCTTCCACCGGCCCAGCCGCCTCTCCCGCCACCGCCGCCCGAAGGGCGCTGAGATACCGGAAAGCCCCCGGGCCCACAGCCGGCGGACCCGGCCGCGACGAGCGCCGCGAGAAGGCCCGGCGAGAGCCGATGCCCCTGCCGCGCCTACCGTCCAGCGCGGAACGTGTCGCAGGCCTTGAAGTCGCCCGTCTCGAGCCCCTTCCGGAACCACGTCACCCGCTGCTCGGATGAGCCGTGCGTGAACGCGTCGGGCGAGACTCGGCGTCCCGCCTCCCTCTGCATCCGGTCGTCGCCGATCGCCGCGGCGGCGTTCAGCCCCTCCTCGACGTCCCCCCTCTCGAGGATTCCCCGCTGCGCCGTCTCGTGTCCCCAGACACCGGCGAAGCAGTCGGCCTGCAGCTCGAGGGCGACCGAGTAGGCGTTCTCGTTCCGCGGGTCCTCGGCCTGGCGCCGCCTCACCGCGTCGTCGATGCCGAGGAGGTGTTGGACGTGGTGGCCGATCTCGTGCGTGATGACGTACGCCTGCGCGAAATCGCCCGGCGCGCCGAAGCGCTCCTTCAGGTCGGAGTAGAAGCCGAGGTCGATATAGAGCTTCTGGTCGCCGGGGCAGTAGAACGGCCCGGTCGACGACCCGGCATAGCCGCAGGCCGAATCGACCCCGTCGCGAAAGAGGACGAGCTTCGCTTTCGAGTAGCTCTTCCCGGCGGCCGGCAGGAGCTTGCCCCACGTCGCCTGCGCGTCGTCGAGTACGAAGGAGACGAACTCGACGAGCTCTTCCTCCTGCGGGTCGGAGACCGCCCCTCCGCCAGGGGCGCCGGCCCCGGTCGAAACGTCGGCGCTCGGGGCGAGAGCCCCTCCGCCGGTTACGAGGGCAAAGAAGTCCTTCTTGAAAACCAGGCTCAAGACCGCGAGGAGGAGGAAGCCGCCGATGCCGAGCTTCATCCCGGGCCGGCCGCCTCCCGACGAACTGCTCTCTCCCCGCCGGTCTTCGAGGTCCTCGCTTCTTCCGCCACGAGTCCACTTCATGACCGAATCTCCTGTCTCTTCCCTCCACGAAAGATTAACGGACAAGCGGCTCGCAGGTGGATAAGATCCGTGACCTCTTGTCGCGCACCTCTCACCTCCAACCCGCGCGCACTTCACTCCCAAGGGAGATCCATATGAACAGCCCGGCCCGTAGAGTCGCCCTCTTCTTGATCGTCGCCCTCGCGGTCGCGGTCCTTGCGGCGGGCCCAGCGGTGGCCCAGCCGAAGATCCTCGTCAACGAGTTCTACCGGGGCGGCAACCTCGGAACCACGGATGAGTGGGTCGAGATCGTCCTGACGGTCCCGCTCACGGCAGCCCAGCTGAACGGGTTCTACGTAGGCGATTCGACCGCATCGACCGCGGCCAAGTTCTCGGGCTACAGGTTCACCGGCATGGAAGCCATCGCCGCCGGTTTCCCGGCGGGCACCATCATCGTCGTCGGAGGAACCACCGCGCTTACCCAGGACATCTCGTACAACCCGGCGGGCGGCGACTGGAACATCCTGCTTCGGACCAGCGGCGGGTTTCTCACGAGCAACGGGAGCACAGGCGACCTTGCCGCGACCGACGTCGTCTACGTCGACACGAACGGCACGAACGGAGATGCGACTCTCTCGGCTGACGGCTTCGCCGTGAACTGGGACTCGACGCCAGGGGCCTTTGGCCTGGTCGCCAGCGTCATGATCGGCGTACCTGCCAACAACAGCGGTGCCGTCCTTACAACTGGACTCAGCGGCGCCACGACGCCAGCAAGCTGGACGACATCCGTCCCGCTCGCCAGCATGACCCTCGGACAGCCGAACGGCGGCGCCAACACGACCTACATCGACGGGCTGCGAGCCGGGCCCGCGACGCCGACCCTCTCCATCACCGACGTCACTGCCGCGGAGGGGAACAGCGGCACCACGACCTTCAGCTTCCAGGTCACCGTCACCTCGGGTACCGCGACGTTCGACATCGCCACTGCGGACGGGACGGCGACCGTCGCGGATTCCGACTACGTGGCCAGCTCCGCGACGACTCAGAGCGTGACGGCTGGCACGCCGTACGTCTTCGCCGTCACCGTCAACGGCGACGCCACGTTCGAATCCGCGGAGACCTTCAGCGTCAACGTCTCCAACGTGGCTCCCGGCACGGTCACCGTGGCCAAGGGCACGGGCGTGGGCACGATCACCAACGACGACGCCGCCCTGGCCGAGATCTTCGCGATCCAGGGCTCGGGCGCCGCGTCACCGTTCGTCACCCAGAGCGTGACCACCCAGAACAACGTCGTGACGGCGGTCGGCTCGCAGGGCTTCTTCATCCAGACACCGACCGCCCGGGACGATGGCGATCCCGGCACCTCCAACGGCATCTACGCCTTCACGAGCAGCGCTCCGACCGTCGCGGTGGGCGATCTCGTCGACGTCACCGGAACGGTCGTCGAGTACTTCAACTTCACCGAGTTCTCGCCCGTCACGTCGGTGACCGTACTGTCCAGCGGCAACCCCCTGCCCGCCGCGATCGAGTTCGATGCGACGGTGCCGTCGACCGACCCCACGGCCCCGTCGTGCACGCTCGGGTTCGAATGCTGGGAAGGCATGCTGGTGCACGTTGCGAACGGCATCACCTCG
>JACRCS010000544.1 GCA_016218905.1 Deltaproteobacteria bacterium | reverse complement strand
GCCTGGAACGAGCTGAGAAGAACCAGGACCAAAAGGCCGACGGCCATCGCGAACATTGTGCCGTAGGACTGATAGATCAGGCGATCGAGGCCCATCCGTTCCTTGCTGATGTCATGATATAGTTCGAAGACGCCCAGGAGGCGCCCCCTCTTCGTGATCGGCACGTAAATCTCGATGACATCTGCAGGAACGACCTCGTTCTCGAGCGACCTCGATTGTTTCCGAATGATTTCGACCCGGCCTGTACCCGTCGCCTCGATTTGCTTGAAGTAGGCTTCTCGGTTGTACTGCCCGACCTCGGCCGATTCGGTAGAGTAGATGACCTCTCCGGAGGCCGCGTAGATCTTCAGCTTGGCCAGATGACCGTCGGCGCGTAAGGATCCAAGACGTTCCAACAAGGCCGTGGGCAGGGTCTCCTTCTTCAGTTCCCCCGTCTCGGTGGACACACAGGCCGAGAAGTAGGTAGCCAGGCGGACCGCCTCGTCCTTCGTGTTCTGGACCAGAAACTGCGTGAAGCGAGGAGCGAGGAAGAAGACGTTGTAGATCGGCAGAAGGCTGATCGCGACGAGAGAAACCGATACCGTTGGCCAAAGGAACTTGGACTGGCGCATCTTCTTGCCTGCCAAAGAGGTCATGACCGTGTGGAAGGCGCAGGCCTCAGAGTAGGGCTCGAAACGAGCCCCGTCAATTCCTGACCTCCGGGGTCAGAAGCAGGAGGCAGCGTGCCCGAAACGTGCGGCCTCCCCAAACCGATGGCGACACGGACATCGAGTGTTTCGGAGGATCCATCGGGCAACGCGGGAGGGGCCCTCGCGCGACCGGCCCAGGAGCGGGCCCGGAGGCCTCGAGCAGCCGCCTTCCGGTGACCGAGGTCGCCGGCACCTCGAGATCGCCCTGAAGACGGAAGGCCGCTGGAGATCCCATTCATCATGGGACCTCCAGCAGTTCGGTCAGGTAGTACGGCCCGCCGACGGCGGTCGAGTAGTTCCCGAGCAGACTGATGCCGAACAGGTTCGAGCCGGTGTAGCCGTTGCTCGGGTCGAGACGCGACGGGCTCCCTTGGTGCCCGGGCCCCGATGGGATCCCGTCTCTCCGGCACCCGAGGCCGAATTGTGGCGCCCCACTCCCCGTGCTACGTTGCTCTCGCCCGGTCGGACCCATCTTCGCATCGTCCCCCCAGGGAGGCTCCATGATCCAGCGTGCCGGGCTGGTGGTTTCCGTCCTTGCCCTGCTCGCCGCCGCCCCTCGGGGTGGCCCGGAGGGGGTGGTCTGGCTCTGTCCGCTGCCGGGTTCTCTCGTGACGACGTCCCCGGTCCTCGTCTATGGCTACTGGTCGGCTCCCTCCCAGGAGGTCGCGGAGGGACAGGTTCTCGGGCCCGGCTCCGACACCACGCCGCGCCCCTTCGCGGTAGAGACCTATCGCGGAAGAGCCTTTCGGGCAGAGGTCTCCCTCACCCCGGGGAGAAACCGCGTCGTCGTCGGCTTCGGAAGCCTCGATCTCCTGTATCGACCCGGTTTCGCGGGAGAGGAGTCGGAGGGCTTCCACCGTCTCGTGGTCCACCACGCCGCGCAAGAAGGCTGCGGCCCTTGCCACGAGGCCGTCGACGGCACGGTCGTCCTCGCGAAAGCCCCGGCCGGCGTGTGTACGTCGTGCCACACCATGGGGACCCAGCCGCCGGGGACGGCGGTCCAGCAAGACGCGCACGCCCGCATCGTGACACCGGACTGCCTGCGCTGCCACGAGGCCCACGCCTCGCTTCAGCCGGCACTTCTGCGCGCTGCGCAAGATCACTGCAAGCCCTGTCACCGCGACCACGCCCGACCCTCCGCGCACGACGGCGCGGCGCCCCATCTCTGCGGCGCCTGCCACGACCCCCACGGGTCTGCCCATCCCGCCTTGCTCCGGCAGCCGGTCTCATCCCTGTGCGCCGGGTGCCACCGGGACGTTGCAGCCCCGGCCCCCTACCCGCGCTCCTACCACCGTCCGGTCATGGAGGACCGCTGCCTGGAGTGCCACTCTCCCCACCCCTCGGGACGGAGGGCCCAGCTGCGAGCACCCGTCCCCGATCTGTGCCGCACCTGCCACGTCCGAGCCTATGAGCAGGCGCACGAAGGGCAACTCGAGGAGTGCCGGGCCTGTCACCTGCCCCATCACTCGAGCCGCCCCGGCCTCGCGGCTGAGGCGATGTCCGAGGTATGCGCCACCTGTCACGCAGCGCTGTTCAGCGCCCCCAACCTCCATCCCGCCCTGGCCGACGGCTGCATCTCCTGTCACCGAGCGCCCCACCGCCCACGTGCTCTCGGGGAGAGCTGGGAGGTGTGTGGGACCTGTCACAATCTGGCGAAGGAGGACTTTGCCCGAGTGCACGGTCGGCTTCCCATGAGGGACGTGCGCCTGTGCACGTTCTGCCACGAGCCCCATGGATCCAACTATCTTCACCTCCTCAAGGGCGTGCCCCACGCCGCCTTGCGGACCGGCGGCTGTCTCGTCTGTCATGAGGCCCGGGCGGGCCGTGTGGCGCTGCGCTATGAGGGCCCCGACAACTGCCTTCGCTGCCACGGCTTCGTAATGGGCACCTCGGCTGTCGCCGAGCGGGACAAGGTCCACACACCGGTCCTCAACGGCCACTGCACCGCCTGTCACAACCCGCACTATGGCACTCGCAAGGCAAATCTCCTCGACGCCCCTCTCGCCCTCTGCCTGTGGTGCCACGGCACGCGGTTTCGCGCCGGCGATCGCGGGCACTCCTCCCCGGGCGGAAGCGGCGACTGCTACGCGTGCCACGATGCCCACTTCAGCTCCCAGGGCGACCTGCTGACACAGCCTCGCGACGCCCTGTGCGCCCGCTGCCACGGGGTTGTGCTTGCGGCGAACGAAGGACGTCGCCACGGGGCTATGGGCAAGGGGGACTGCCCTCGTTGTCACGAAGCCCACGGCGACACGGCCCGACACCTCCTCCGGGCCCCGGCCGACACGCTGTGCGCCTCCTGTCACCGCGCGGTGCTCCTCGCCCCGGACGGGAAGCCCTGGCGCCGTGGCCACGACCCGGCCGCGAAGCAGCGCTGCGTCGAGTGTCACGAGCTGCTTCACAGCCACCGCCAGGCGGGAGACCGCTTCCTCGCGGCACGGGGAGAAATCCTCTGCAATCGCTGTCACCCCACCTCGCCCTCGCACGTGCCTTCGAACTGGCAGAGTCGCATGGAGGACGTTCGAAACGACTGCCCCGCGTGCCATCTGGCCCACGGCGGTAATGCTCCAGGCCTGCTGCGCATCGAGCAACGGTGATCTTGCCCAGGGGAAACGCGCGTCACGCCCCAAACACGCGCGGACCGGTTCTGCAGTGCCTCCGGTAACGACCCCGCTGTGTTCACATGATCGGATGGCGGAGAAATCTCCTTCGCTCCGCCAAGCCTTGCGTGGACGCTTTCCTCGCCCGGAGCGAGTTCGGCTGAGACGGGCACCAGCACGCGCTGCCAAGTCCTCCGTCCGTGCACCTCCCGAGCCTTGTCCCGGCCGCCCCTCCAGCGGGTGGCGAAACACCCCTAACGGGTGCCGGGCGCCCTCCCCCACTCCCGCACCGTCTCGGCCCCCGCGCGGATTGCGCGGTGCACCGGGCCTTGGTCGGCCACTTCGAGGAGTTCCGTCGCGCTGAGGGTGGGCAGGAGGGCGAGGGAGAGCTCGGGGGGAGTGAAGGGGTTCAGGACGAGCGCCCGGCGCACGGCCGGCCGGAAGATCCACGCCTCGGCCCGGGCGAGCCAGCGGAGCACGTCGGTCGGGCAGGGCCGGCGGCTCGCGATGGCGAGGACCTCCGACTCTCGAAGCCTCGGGTTTCGGAGGATCTCCCGGACGACGCGGGGGTCAGGGTCCTTGAGCAGGCGGTCCAGGAGCGGGCCACGAAGGCCACGGGCCGCGGCCT
>JACRCS010000543.1 GCA_016218905.1 Deltaproteobacteria bacterium | reverse complement strand
CAAGGGCGCCCAGAAGATGCCGGCCGAAACCGTGCTCTTCCACCTGACGCGGCTCAACCACATGAGCACCTCCTGTGTCGGCTGCGGCCTGTGCGACACCGCGTGCCCCATGGGGCTCCCGGTCGCCACGCTCTTCCGGAGTGTCGCCGCCGGCGTCCAGGGCATGCTCGAGTACGAACCCGGCCGGAGCCTCGACGATCCCATCCCGCTCACCGTCTTCCGGGAGGACGAGCTGGAGGAGGAGTCGGGGACGTGAGCCATTAGCGATTAGCCATTAGCGCTTAGGAGCAAGAAACCCCGTTACTCCTAACTGCTAACCGCTAACACCTAACAGCTGGAGCACACATGCGAGCACAGACCATCGCGAGCGGCGACCGGACCATCCTGCCCGAGGGCGCCAAGATGATCCCCGTGTACATCATGGGGAAGAAGTACCTGCTGCCCGAGACGCTCACGATCCAGAAGGCGATCGAGTACGCGGGCTACCAGTACGTCCGCGCCTGCGGCTGCCGGGGCGGCATCTGCGGAGCCTGCCCGACCGTCTGGCGGATCTCCGGCGATTACCAGCTCCACTTCGGTCTCGCCTGCCAGACCGTCATCGAAGAGAACATGGTCCTCGCTCAGCTCCCGTTCTTCCCGGCCAACAAGGCCGTGTACGACCTGGAGGAGCTGACGGCGGTCGCCGACGCGATCCAGTCTCTCTACCCCGAGGTGCTGAAGTGCGTCGGCTGCAACACCTGCACGCGGGCGTGCCCCATGGAGATCGACGTCATGGAGTACGTGAACACCGCCATGCGTGGGGACGTGGCGCGGGCGGCGCGGGTCTCCTTCGACTGCATCCAGTGCGGCCTCTGCTCCGTGCGCTGTCCCGCGCAGATCGCGCACTACCACGTGGCGCAGCTCGCGAGGCGGCTCTACGGCCGGTTCATCCTGCCGAGGGCGGAGCACCTGGCCACCCGCGTGGAGCAGGTCCTCTCCGGGCGCTACGACGAGATGCTCGAAGAGGTCGCGAAGCTCTCGAAGGAGGAGCTCCGAAAGCGCTACATCGAGCGCGAGCCCGAGCCCCTCGACTCCAAGGGCTGGGAGCCGAAGGACAAGACGTATCTGTAGGGGATCACTGTAGGGCGGGGCTTGCCCCGCCGAACACGAGGCGCTACGGCGGGGCGAGCCCCGCCCTACGGAACTACCGGAGGTTGTCATGGGCTACACCCCCGAGTTGAAGGAGCTGATCCAGCGCACAGAGGCCACGAGGGCGGAGCGCATCGAGAGGACGCGCAGGGGCGAGTACTTCACTCCCATGACGCTGGAGCAACGCGAAGAGGTCCTGAATAAGTTCCACCCGGACTACATGGCCGCCGGGCGGCGTGCTGTGGCGTTGGGGCCGAACAAGGGGGACGTCTACCCGGAGGAGGTCGTCGACCTCTTCGAGGCGTACCCGCGGCTCGATCCCGACCGGGTGGACTTCGCCGCGCTTCCGCAGTACGAGACCGACGTCCTGGTCGTGGGGGGAGGCGGGGGAGGCACGTCGGCGGCGCTCCTGGCGTCGGAGCATGGGATGAGGGTCATCCTCGCTACGAAGCTCCGCCACGGCGACGCCAACACGGTCATGGCCGAGGGCGGCATCCAGGCGGCCGACCACGAGGTCGACAGCCCCTACTTCCACTTCCTCGACACCATGGGGGGAGGGCACTTCTCCAACCGCCCGGAGCTCGTCGCGGCCCTCGCCCACGATGCGCCCCTCGTCATCGCCTGGCTCGAGAAGCTCGGGATGATGTTCGACAAGCGCCCCGACGGGCGGATGCTGGTGCGCCACGGCGGCGGTACGAGCCGCAAGCGCATGCACTCGGCGGGCGACATGACGGGGTCCGAGATCATGCGCGTGCTGCGCGACGAGGCGCGCAACCGGCCCGACCGGATCGAGACCATGGAGTTCTCGGCCGCCGTGGAGATCCTCAAGGACAAGAAGGGGAGGGCCTGCGGCGCACTGCTCTACAACCTGGAGACGGAGGAGTACTTCGTCGTCCGCGCCAAGGCGGTCGTCCTCGCAACCGGCGGGAACGGGCGGCTCCACATCCAGGGCTTCGCCACGACCAACCACTACGGCGCCACGGCGGACGGTCTCGTCGTCGCCTACCGGGCCGGCGTCCCCATGGACTTCCTCCACTCGACCCAGTACCACCCCACCGGCGCCGCCTACCCGGAGCAGAACGTGGGGCTCCTGATCACGGAGAAGGTGCGGGGCCTCGGGGCGAACCTCCTCAACATCCACGGGCAGCAGTTCGTCTTCGAGAGGGAGCCCCGCGACGTCGAGAGCGCGTCCATCATCCGGGAATGCGTGGAGCGGGGGAACGGCATCACCACGCCCGTGGGCCGCCTCGGCGTCTGGCTCGACAGCCCCATGATCGAGGAGCTCGAGGGCCCGGGGGCGATCGAGCGGGAGCTCCCGGCGAAGTTCATGCAGTTCATCCGCTACGGGATCGACATCCGCAAGGAGCCGATGCTCATCTACCCGACGCTCCACTACCAGAACGGCGGGATCAAGACGACTCCGGCCGCGGAGACCGCCGTGCCCGGCCTCTACGCCGCCGGCGAGGTGAGCGGAGGCGTTCAGGGGGAGAACCGGCTCATGGGGAACTCGCTCCTCGACATCACCGTCTTCGGCAGGCGCGCCGGAGTGAACGCGGCGTCGTACGTCAAGGAGCACGGGGGAGAGGTCGGCGAGCCCACCCTGGACCACGTCCGCGACTACATCCGCGAGCTCGAGGCCGCCCGGATCCCACGAACCCGGATTGCCCCGATGCTCCTCCCCGACTACACCACCGACGACGTGAAGAAGCGACAGCTGACCGCAAGGTACGCCGGAACGCTGCGCTAGCGCAGCGTTCCCGTTGTCAGTCATCAGTTGTCGGTTATCAGTTTTGAGTTACCAGGGATTCCGGGTCCCTTATCCGGAGAACTAAAAGCGGCGATCGGTTATCGTCCCTACGGGTTTTTGGTTTTGGTTCTTGGTTTCCCGCATCTCCCGAGAACTGAAGACTGAAAACTGAAAACGGCGAGCGGAGCGAGCCATGAACATCCACGAATATCAGGCCAAGGAGGTCCTCAAACGCTTCGGGGTGGCGGTGCCGCGGGGCGTCGTGGCTT
>JACRCS010000545.1 GCA_016218905.1 Deltaproteobacteria bacterium | reverse complement strand
GGTGCTCGACCGGGAGTGGGTGGGTCCGCGTTTTCCGCTCGGCCCGGAGACGCCGGAGCCGGAGCCGGTGTTCTGGGAGGAGGACTGGCGTGAGAGCACGTGAGATCGCTTGGGGCTGCGCTTGGCTCCTCTTCCTGGGGGGGTGCGCCGCGGGCCTGTCGCCCGCGGTTCGGCGCGAGGCGACGCCGGTCAAGGGCCTGGAGGCGATCCGCGCGGCCCCGGACGGGTTCCGGGGGAAGACGGTCATCCTGGGTGGAGAGATCGTCGAGACCCGCAACCGCCCCGACGGTACGACGCTTGTCGTGCTCGAGAAGCCCCTCGACATCTTCCGCAAGCCCCGTGACGTGGACGCCACGGGCGGGCGGTTCCTGGCCACGTTTTCCCGCTACCTCGACCCGATGCTCTACGCCAAAGGCCGCCGCGTCACCGTGGCCGGCGTGGTGAGCGGCGAGGCCACCGAGCCGGTGGGCGACGCACCCTACCGGTACATCGTGCTCGAGGGCGTCGAGGTCCACCTCTGGACGCCGTCCCGAGAGGTCTTCCCCTCCTCCTCGTATCGGTACCCCTGGTGGTACGACGGTGGTGCCGGAGCACCGCCCTGGTAGGGCTGGCCATCGAGCGCTAGCATCACCGGCGCTACCATTCACCGGTCATGCGTCATAGGTGGCCTGGTGGCTCGCGTCTTGACCTGACGAGCCCTGCAGGAGTAAGTAGGGCCGGAAACCGTCTCCTGGGGGGTGACGATGACCGGACCCGCAGTCCGAGATCCTGACTCGAACGAGCCGAACGACGTGAATAGGGAGGCCGCTTCTCTCCCTGGTGGAGATAGCGGCCTCTTCTGTTTCATCCTGGCCGAGAACGGCTCTCCGTGGTGATCCGGCTCCTCGCGGGCGCCTCGGCCTCCCAGTGACCGTGCCCGCCCTCAATCCCGGCGCCGTCGTTCGCGGCCCGCTCCTCCCCGAGCCCGTGGAGGTCCTGGTCGTGGTCCCCATGGGCGAGTCCTGCAAGCTCATCGGCCGCGGCCTCACCACCGGCCGGGCCCACGACGTCATTCTAACCTCCGAACAACTCGCCAGCATCACCGTCTCGGCCGAGACCGAGCCCTTCGACGGCGAGCCCTCGCTCTTCCGGCTCGGCGTCGAGGCCCACCGCCTGGGGCTCGCCTACGAGTACGACCCCTACTTCTCGCTCTCGATCGCTCGGGTCGATCCGCTGCCCCACCAGCTGGAGGCGGTCTACGATTACTTCCTGAAGCTCCCGCGCATCCGGTTCCTCCTGGCCGACGACCCCGGCGCCGGCAAGACAATCATGGCCGGATTGCTCCTGAAGGAGCTCAAGGCCCGCGGCCTCGTGAAGCGCACGCTCATCGTCGCGCCGGCCAACCTCACGTTCCAGTGGCAGCGGGAGCTTTCGGACAAGTTCCGGGAGACGTTCCAGGTGGTCCGGGGCGAGGTGCTGCGCGCCAACTACGGCCAGAACCCCTGGCACGAGGCCGACCAGGCCATCACCTCGGTCTCCTGGGTCTCGCGGGTGGACGACGCCCGGGAGAGCCTGCTTCGGTCCCGCTGGGACCTCGTGATCGTAGACGAGGCACACAAGATGAGCGCCTACGCCCAGGACCGGAAGACCCTGGCCTACAAGCTGGGCGAGCAGTTGGGGAGCCGCACCGACCACTACCTCCTCATGACGGCCACTCCCCACAAGGGAGACCCGGCCAACTTCTGCCTCTTCCTCGCGCTCCTCGATCCCGACGTCTACGGCGACGTTCGAAGCCTTCAGGAGGCCATGCGCCGGAACTCCGCCCCCTTCTATCTGCGGCGCACCAAGGAGGCGTTGGTCAGCTTCCCGGATCCCGAGACCGGAGCCGTCAAGAAGCTCTTCACCAAGCGGGAGGTGCGCACGGCCGACTTCCGGCTCGAAGGCCCCGAGCTCGACTTCTACGACCAGCTCACCGCCTTCGTGGAGGAGCAGTCCATGATGGCCGCGGGCGAGGACTCGGCCCGGGGCCGCGCCGTGGGCTTCACCATGGCGATGCTCCAACGCCGCATGGCTTCGACCGTCTACGCCGTGCGCCGGACCCTGGAAAGGATGAAGGTGCGGCGGGAGAAGATCCTGGCCGACCCGGAGGCCTACCGGCGGGAGCAGATCGAGCAGAGGCTGCCCGAGGACTTCGACGAGCTCACAGAGGAGGAGCAGCAGGAGATTGTCCGCCGGCTCGAAGACGCCGTGGTCTCGTCGGACCCGGCCCAGCTCCGGGCGGAGATCGCGCGGCTGGACCAACTCGTCGGCCAGGCCAAGACCCTGGAGGCCCGCGAGGTCGAGTCCAAGCTCACGAGGCTCAAGGCCATCCTCACCGAGCAGGGCATCTTCAGCGATCCCCAGACGAAGCTCCTCGTCTTCACCGAGCACAAGGACTCTCTGGACTTCCTGGCCGGGGACGGCAGGGAAGGCCGGCCCCACGGGAAGCTCCGGGAGTGGGGCCTCACGACCACCCAGATCCACGGCGGCATGAAGGTCGGCGACCGCGACACCCCCGGCACCCGCATCTACGCCGAGCGAGAGTTCCGGGAGAGCGCCCAGGTGCTCGTGGCCACCGAGGCGGCCGGCGAGGGGATCAACCTCCAGTTCTGCTGGCTGATGGTCAACTACGACATCCCCTGGAACCCTGTGCGCCTGGAGCAGCGGGTCGGCCGCATCCACCGGTACGGCCAGGAGCGCGATTGCCTCGTCTTCAACTTCGCGGCGGTCAACACCCGCGAGGGCCGGGTGCTCCAGAAGATCCTCGACCGCCTTCTCGAGATCCGCAAGGAGCTCGGCACCGACCAGGTCTTCGACGTCGTGGGCGAGGTGTTCCCTGCGAACCTGATGGATCGGCTCTTCCGCGACCTCTACGCCCGCCGGCTCGACGTGCCCTCGATCGAGGACCGGATCGTCAAAGAGGTGGACCCCGCGCGCTTCCGGGCCATCACGAACTCGACGCTCGAAGGGCTGGCGAAGAAGCAGCTCAACCTCTCGGCGCTGGTGGGCCGGTCCATCGAGGCTCGGGAGCGCCGCCTCGTGCCCGAGGTGGTGGAGCAGTTCTTCCTGGCCGCAGCGCCCGTCGCCGGGCTCCAGCCCAAGAGCCTGGCCAAAGGCTCCCGCATCTTCCGGATCGGCCGGGTGCCCCGGCATCTCCTGCCCCTCGGCGAGAGGCTGGAGCCGAAGTATGGACGCTTGGGGTCGACTACGGCCGGGTGGTCTTCGACAAGGCCTTGCTCAAGGACGACCCCACGACCGAGTGGGTCACGCCGGGTCACCCCCTCTTCGAGGTCGTCCGCGAGGACGCGCTGGCGCGCGCCCGGGACCATCTGGCCCGCGGCGCGGTCTTCTTCGACCTGCACCGCACCGAGCCGAGTCTGCTGGACGTCTTCGCCGCCTCCATCCGGGACGGCCGCGGCAGCACGCTTCACCGCCGGCTCTTCGTCGTCGAGACACGACGTTCCGGGGAGCAGTTCCTTCGCCAGCCCACCCTCTTCCTCGACATCTCGCCAGCGCCGGCCGGCACGAAACCGCCAGAGGCCGCGAGCCTGCCGGACCGGTTCGGCTCCGAGCAGTTCCTCTACGCCCGCCAGCTGGAACCGTGGCTCCGGGAGGTCGCCGAGGAGCGCAGAGCCGAAGTCGAGCGCGTGGCCGAGCACGTGCGCCTCAGCCTCGACGCCCTCATCGACCGCCAGAACCTCCAGCTCGCCGACCTGTGCACGAGACAGATCGAGGGTCAGACCGTCGCCGGCCTCGACGGGATCATCGCCCAGGCCGAGCATCACCTCGACGAGCTCAACAACCGCCGCGAGGCCCGCCTGCGCGACCTGGAGATGGAGCGCCACTGCACCGTCTCCGACATTACCCACCTGGGCCGCGCCTGGGTGCTCCCGCACCCCGAGCGTACTTCGCCTGACTTGGCGGCTCTGGTGGCGAGCGACGAGGTCGAGCAGACCGCGATCCGCTTCGTCATTGCCTACGAGAGGCTCCGCGGCTGGATCGTCGAGAGCGTGGAGTCCGAGAATCGCGGGTTCGACCTGATCTCCCGCCGGCCCCATCCCGAGGACCCACAGACGTCCGTGGAAGTTCGGTTCATCGAGGTCAAGGGCCGGGCCGGCGTGGGCGAGATCGCGCTCACGGAGAACGAGTACCGGACTGCGGTGAGGCTGAAACAAGACTACTGGCTCTATGTGGTCTTCGACTGCTCCGGGAAGCCGGAGCTGCATCGGGTGCGGGACCCGGTCAGACTAGGGTGGCAGGTGGTGGTGACGGTGGAGCACTATCGGATTGGCGCCGCGGAACTCGGACGGTCCTCTTTGTGTGTCGGATAGAACCATGATGGCAGGACTCGCAAGCTCGCAAGAGCCTTCTCCGGACATCATAGGAGAGGCAGTCGCGGGTGACTTCCTCTATGTGTTTCTGGACGAGGGCGGCAACTTCGACTTCTCCCCTTCGGGCACTCGCTTCTTCACGCTGACCAGCGTGACCAAGCGTCGGCCGTTTCGCGTGTCCCCAGAGCTCGACGGCCTGAAGTACAACCTGATCGAGGAGGGATTGGATCTGGAGTACTTTCATGCGACGGAAGATCGGCAGCGCGTGCGAGACAGGGTGTTCTCGATCATTCAGAGTCAGATCGGTATGATGCGGGTCGACAGCCTGATCGTAGAGAAGAGAAAGACCGGTCCGGCTCTGCGCGACCCCGAGCACTTCTACCCGAGAATGCTGGGCTACCTTCTTCGATACCTGTTCCAGGGGCTTCAGTTGGACCAGTGTGCCGAGGTGCTGGTGATCACAGACCAGATCCCAGTTGCCAAGAAGCGAAAGGCGGTCGAGAAGGCCGCGAAGGCGACTCTGAAGGCCATGCTGCCCCACGGCTGCCGGTTTCGCGTGATGCACCACGCCTCCAAATCGACCTTCGGCCTCCAAGTGGCCGACTACTGCAACTGGGCGATCTTCCGGAAATGGGAACGGGGAGATGAGAGGTCGCACGCCCTGATCCGCGAAGGGATCGCGAGCGAGTTCGATATCTTCCAGGCGGGGAGGCGGCTCTATTACTGACTGCGAAAAAGCGACCCCCCCAGCTACCCTTTCGGGAGAGCCCCATGGGCTCTTATCGCTGGGGGGGGACATTTCGTAAACCAGAGCGCTTAGGGTATTCGGTAGGCAGGGCAGCGTCAAGGGGCGGCGCCCAAATATCTCGTCGAGGAGGAGACAATTGATCTCAATTTCGTGCGAAGCACAAGAGCATTGAACTCCGCCAATACATACCCAAAGCGTCTCATCGAAGTCGATCTCCCCATCGCACGCATCTCGGCGCACGCGCGGCGGGAGAAGTCGATTCGGCATGGACATATCTCGACGCTTCACATCTGGTGGGCGCGGCGGCCTTTAGCTTCTTGCCGAGCGGTGACGTGTGCGGCGCTCTGGCCCGATCCGGTCGACTTGGCTCAACGTCTGGAGTCGGGGAGTCCCGGGGCCGGAGTGCGGCCGGAGAGGTTCTGTCGGAGGCGCGGGATCAAATGCGCGGGTGGGCCAAGGTCGGGTCGGGTAAGGCGAGCGACGAGTCCTTCAAGCGCCTCGTGGCGATCCAGAAGAATCCGAGCCTGCTGGACGACCCCGAGGAACTGCGGGCCACACTGCTCGACTTCATTGCCGACTTCTCCAACTGGGGCAACTCCACCGACGAGGACTACATCCAAACTGCGCGCGCTCTGACGCAGGCCGCCCATGAGGCGCTGGGTGGCGAGCCCGGCACCCGGCCGATGGTGATTGATCCGTTTGCGGGCGGAGGCTCGATCCCGTTGGAGGCATTGCGGGTCGGGGCCGACGCGTTCGCCTCTGATGTCAACCCGGTGGCAGTGCTTCTGAACAAGGTCGTCCTGGAGTACATCCCCCAATTTGGTCAAAGGCTAGCTGCCGAAGTCCGCAAGTGGGGCCAATGGGTACGAGAGCAGGCGCAACAGGAACTCGGCCAGTTTTACCCTGGCGATCTGGACGGTTCGACGCCCATTGCCTATTTGTGGGCGCGTTGGATCAGGTGCGAAGGGCCCGGGTGCGGCGCTGAGGTACCGCTTCTTCGGTCGCTTCTGTTGGCGAAGAAGGGGAACCGTTCCGTAACTCTGCGTCTGGCGGTCGACCGACCTGATAGGCGGATCGATTTCGAAATTGTCGAGAACAGGAAAGCCAGCGCCGAAGTGCAAGGGACAGTCCGTCGTGGGTCCGTTTCTTGCCCTGTGTGTGGGTTTACCACGCCTGTCGGAAGCGTCCGCCAGCAGTTGAAAGAACGTAAAGGGGGTTCCTCCGATGCTCGACTGATCGCAGCGGTCACCACCCATCCGAAGCGGCAGGGACGCGCTTACCGACTTCCGGAGGCCGAAGATGTGTTGGCTCTCCAACGGGCGGAGGAGGAATTTGGCCGTCGTTCAACCAATAGTGAAGCCGGGCTATCTCCAATTCCAGATGAAGTTATTTCACTAAATGAGATTAGAAGGATCAGCGTCCCTCTCTATGGAATGGCTGCTTGGGGAGATCTTTACACACACAGACAGCTATTGGCGATAACGACCCTCGTCCGGTTGGTAAAGTCAGTTGGGGGGCAGCTTAAAGAAGAGGGAGACGGCGTCCTGGCTAAGGCAGTGCAAACAATGCTAGCTCTTGCAATCGGGAAGCAAGCCGACCTGGGTAATGCTTTGACGCGGTGGAAGCAAGACGCGGAATGTCCCGTGAATCTTTTCGGTCGTCAAGCTATACCAATGGTCTGGGATTTCGCAGAGACCAATATCTTGTCAGAGGCAAGTGGATCCTGGACGAGCATGTTCGAGCGCACCGCGTATGCCCTAGAGGAATCAGCGTATTGGCAGCCATGGACCGGCCAAGCGGGCCTGGCTTCAGCAAGCCGTATTGGGCTTCCAGATGATTCGGTGGCTGGACTAATAACGGATCCTCCATATTACGATGCTGTCCCATATGCCTATTTGTCGGACTTCTTCTATGTGTGGTTGAGGAGGTCTCTGGGACCAGTACATGCAGAACTATTTAGCGGGGACCAGACGCCTAAGAGAGATGAAATAGTTGTAGATAGGTCACACGAATTGAGCTCTTCGGACAAGGATGTTGCGTTCTACGAACGTGAACTGACTCGCGCCTTCGGTGAGACTCGCCGTGTGGTGCAACCTTCGGGGATTGGCACAGTCGTCTTTGCTAGCAAGACGACGTCAAGTTGGGAGGCCATCCTCAAGGCCATGATTGATGCCGGATGGGTAGTAACCGGTTCTTGGCCCATTGATACAGAAATGGGCTCGCGTGTGGCTGCCCAAGGCCAGGCCCGCCTCGGATCCTCTGTTCATATCGTCTGCCGTCCCCGCGAGAACCCGGATGGTTCGGTCCGCGTATCTGTGGGCGAGTGGCGCGACGTGATCGGGGAGCTTCCGGGCCGGATCCACGAGTGGCTGCCTCGACTTGCGAAGGAAGGGGTCGTGGGCGCGGACGCAATTTTCGCGTGCATAGGCCCAGCGCTGGAGATCTTCAGCCGATACAGCCGGGTGGAGAAGGTGAGCGGCGAGACAGTCCCTCTGGGGGAATATCTGGAGCAGGTCTGGGCCGCGGTGGCAAAGGAGGCCATCTCCGTCGTTTTCGAGGGTGCGGACGCGACGGGGTTCGAGCCCGATGCCCGGCTGACGGCAATGTGGTTGTGGACCTTGTCCGGAGTGAAAGACAGTCCGGAGTCCGGTGTCCAAAAGGCGAAGTCCGGAGTCCGGAGCGCGGGGCCCGATATAGGAGCGGCGGACGAGGAGGACGAGGAAGTGGAAGCGGGGGGGCGAAAGCCGAAGATCAGCGGGTATTTGCTGGAGTTCGACGCGGCCCGAAAGATCGCCCAGGGGCTCGGGGCTCACCTGGAGAAGACGACCACCGTGGTGGAGGTGAAGGGCGAGACGGCCAGGCTGCTCCCCGTGGCCGAGCGCGCCACATTCCTATTCGAGTCGGCGGCGAAGCAGGCGGAGGAGTCTCGGCGCGCGAAGCCCAAGAAGCCCAAGCAACTCGGCCTGTTCGCCGCGCCGGAAGCGGCCGAGGCCGGAGGACAGGAGCTCGGGGACCTGTCGGGCCTCAAGGGGGCTGCGACGGTGCTGGACCGCCTGCATCAGGCCATGCTCCTCTTTCGCGCCGGCCGCGGCGAAGCGATGAAGCGGTTCCTGGTTGAGGAAGGCGCCGGCGCCGATCCTCGGCTCTGGAAGCTGGCCCAGGCGCTGTCGGCCATCTACCCCGCGGGGTCGGAGGAGAAGCGGTGGGTGGATGGGGTGCTGGGGCGGAAGAAGGGGCTGGGGTTCTAATGTTCGGAGTTCTCAGTCCGGAGTCCGGAGTCAAAGATAGGTGAGACACCGGACTTCGGACGCCGGACACTGGATACTGGATACTGGGCTATTTCAGGGGGAGACAGGGAGACGATCATGAGGACAGACCACGCGACCGTTACCGAGGAACTGGCGTTTGTTGCCGCCCTTCGCCAGCAGGATGAAGCGGCGGTGCTGGCCGATGCGGTGCGGGAGGGAGTCCGCGCGCTCTACCACGAGGCACTGATCGAGGCGTACCTGTTGGGTCGCGTCCCGCGCGAGAAGATGGTCCAAGAGTTCGGACCCGAGCGCGTGGATGAGATCGAGTACCAGAGAGACGCGCTGAAGAAGGACGTCTCCTGGGGCCTCCGGGATGGTTGAGGCGATCAGCGATACCGGTCCGGTCTTGCATTTGTGGGAGATCGGCCGCGCGCACGTTTTGGACGTGTTCGAGCGCGTGCTGCTGCCTTCACTGGTAGCCGAGGAGCTGTCCAGGTACGGAGTCGAGCCCGGGGCCCAAGCGCTCAAGGCGACTTTGGAGGTCGCTTCTGTCGGAGAAGAGGAGCGCAGGCAGGTGCTGGCCGAGCCTGGCGGCTTCGCCCTCCACGCCGCCGACGCAGAGGTCTTGGTTCTCGCGCGCCGCACAGAGTTTCGGTTTCCCGCGCTGACCGATGATCTGGCGCTCCGCAGGCGCTTGGAAGCCGAAGGGGCCGAGGTATCCGGTTCCTTCGGGGTGCTCATCCGGGCCTACAAGAAAGGCCTTCTCGAGCGGATGGAGCTGAAATCAGCTGTCGAAGCGCTCTTCTCGGCGAGCACGTTGCACGCCGGCCCCGCCTTCCGAGCATACGCGCGCGTCTTGCTCGCGGAAATCCCCTGAGAATGAGTCCGTCGTCCGTTGTTAGGGAGTCCTCGGTCGAGAAGGCGCTGGCCGACCAGGAGCGCGGGAATTGATCGGGCCTGACCTGGCAGGTGCTTGGCGAGAGGCATTCTTGGACCGGATCCAGGCCCGCGAGGTAGCCGAGCCACTGAAGCAGGCGGCCTTGGAGGGCCGCCTCGACCCGTGGACGAAGCTCGTGACCGAGCAGGTGGTGCGCTCCTGCGAGGCCCTGGGATGGAAGGCGGCGGCCAAGGGGTTTCCTCTCGATCTCCTTCCGAAGGCGGGGCACGAGTACCTGGGGCTCGACGCGATGGCGTTCGTGCCGCCGGAGACGAATGGCGGGGGGAAGGGGCGCTGGCCCTTCCCGGTCGCGGTGTTCGAGTTGGAGAACAGCGCGACCGAGTGGCCTATTCCCTCTGGAAGGTGCTGTGCGTGCGTGCGCCGCTTCGCGTGGTGTTCGCCTACCGGAAGACCTGGGAGCCGGCGATCCGCTTGGTAGGGGGCCTCGCCGCGGACGTGCTCGGCCGGCTCTCGACCCCGGAGCGGGCCGCCCTGGACGGTGAAACGCTCGTCGTCATGGGAAGTCGAGCGGAGGGAGAGGGTTTCCCCTGGGGCTACTTCAAGTTCTGGCAGCTGAACCCGAACACGGGGCGGTTCGAAAAACTCTAGGTCCGGAGTCAAGGTCGGTCTGGAGTCCGAAGTCCGCAGTCAAAGGCAGTCCGGCGTCGAAGATGGGACCCCCGGACCCCGGACTTCGGACCCCGGACTTCGGACAAGGTTGAGAGATGGCTGGAATTCGGAGGTTCGAGGAGATCGCAAGTTGGCAGAAGGCTCGGGAGCTGGTTCGCGCCGCTTACGGGGCGTGCTCGGCAGGGCCTTTGGCTAAGGATTTCGGGCTAAAGGACCAGATCTGCCGGGCCTCGGTGTCGGTCATGAGCAACATCGCCGAGGGCTTCGCACGGAAGGGAGACAAGGACTTCGCCCACTTTCTGGATATGGCGAGAGGCTCCGCGGCCGAAGTGCAGTCGCTCGTCTATGTCGCGAAGGATCTTGGTTATATCGACGAGAACGTGTTCAGTCGTCTTTATGGGCTCTCCGATGAAGCACAAGCCCTCATTGCCGGGCTCACCTCGTACTTGAGGAACCATCGGAAGTAGCCAATAGCGTTACCCTTGACGTAACGTATCGGACTCCTCCGGACCTCAGACTCCGGACCTCGGACTCCAGACTCCGGACCTCAGACTCCAGACAGACCCTGCGGAGAGATCTCATGACCCTAAAGCCCTGGTACCAAGTGGTGACCCCGAGGGAGGATCTTCGGGAGAACCGGCCTCTGGACGCCTCGGAGTTCGCCATACACCTGAACCACGTTCGCGAGCACCGCGCCCACGACGACTACGTGAAGCCGGAGCGCTTCTTCGAGCGCACGTTCCTGACCCAGAGCCTCCTCGATCTGGCCTCCCAGGTCGTCCGGCGCCTCTCGGGCGTTAAGGTGGAGACTTCGGCGGTTTTCAACATGGCGACGCAGTTCGGTGGCGGGAAGACCCACGCTCTGACCGCGCTCTATCATTTGGCCCGCGGTGGCGACGATGCCAAGCGCTGGAAGGGCGTTTCGTCGATCCTTAGCCGGGCAGCCGTCGAGAGCGTCCCGAAGGCTAGAGTCGCCGTGTTCGTCGGGAGTGATTTCGACGTCGTGGAGCCCAAGGGCGACGACGGAGAGCCGAAGCGTTGCACGCCGTGGGGTGAGATTGCCTGGCAGCTCGACCCCACCGGCAAGCTCTTCGAGGCCGTGGCCAAGCACGACGAGCAGCGCGTCGCGCCGGGCCTGTCACTTGCCCACACGTAAGACCGTGGGTCATGGCGGTTGGGCGGTCGGACCGAACATCTTGTAGAGAACCCAGCCGGCCGAGAGGTCAGGCAGTCGGCGCAGCCCGCGCCAGAGAGTCATCGTGCCCGGTGGCCGGTC
>JACRCS010000032.1 GCA_016218905.1 Deltaproteobacteria bacterium | reverse complement strand
GAAGAAGACCCGGCCGGCGGCGCTCGTCGCCCTCGTCCTGGCGGCGCCTGCCGGTTTCTTCTGCTGGCGTTTCGGGGCCCTCCTCCCCGAGTCGCTCCAGACCGTCCACAACAACCGGCAGGGGACCCCCTTCTGGGAGGTGGCGGGCTCGAAGGGAATCCGGTCGGTCGTCCTCCACGTACCGGTCACCTTCCCCGCCGTCGACTACGAGAAGGGCCGCCTCCTCTCCGGGCTCGGCGTCCCCGACGTGCGGGGCCGGATCGGGACGCCGAGCTACTACACCTCCGACCCATTCTTCGCGCCGGGGAACAAGAACGAGTTCTCCGTCGAGCTCGTCCGTCTCGAGTCGAACGTCGGGACGGTCCGGACGGAGGTCTTCGGCCCCTACAACAGGCTCTTCGGCGAGCCCCCGGTCATCAAGATCCCGATGACCCTCACCGTCCTCCCCGACGGCGGGCGCCTGAGGATCGAGCCGAAGGGGAGTCCGGCGGTGACGCTGAAGAGAGGCGAGTGGTCGCCCTGGGTCGCTTTCACGTTCGAGTTCAACCCCGTCGTGAAGCTCTCGGGCATCGGGCGTTTCCACCTCGCGGCCGTCACCCCCGAAATCCAGCTGTACCTCTCGCCGATCCATTTCAACCCGCTGAAGCTCCCCCCGGGCGTGAAGATCACGGCACCCGGGGACCTGGCGAAGGACCTGGCGAAGCGGTTCGGGCTCTACAAGACGATGGGCTGGTCGATCGACACCTGGTCGATGAGCGAGGAGACGATCGACGAGCCGACTTTTCTCGACGACGTCACGTTCACCGTCCAGCAGTACCGGAAGATGATGGACGGGCTCCTCGCGGAGAAGGACGTCCGGCTCTACGTCCAGGTCTACGAGTTCACCGACCGCGTCGGCCACGTGATGTGGCGCTTCCTCGACCCGCAGCACCCGGCGTACGACGCGGAGAAGGCGGCGAAGTTCGCCCCGGCGGTCGCGCGGAACTACATCCAGATGGACAACATCGTCGGGGACGCGCTGAAGCAGCTCGGCCCGGACGACCTCCTCGTCGTCCTCTCCGACCACGGCTTCGCGAGCTGGCGCCGGTCGATCAACTACAACACCTGGCTCGTCCAGCACGGCTTCCTCGCGCTGAAGGGCGGAACCGAGAAGCAGGCCGACCTGGAGATGCTCTTCGGGCAGGGAGAGTTCTGGCCGAACGTCGACTGGTCCCGGACGAGGGCTTACTCGATGGGCCTGGGCGAGATCTACGTCAACCTCAGGGGCCGCGAGGCGAAGGGGGTCGTCGAGCCGGGGGCCGAGTACGACGCGCTGCGGCAGGAGATCCGGACGGGGCTGATGGCCCTCGTCGACGAGGCGACCGGGCGCCACCCCGTCGAGCGTGTCTACACGCGTGAGGAGGCGTACGGTTCCTTCGACCCGGAGCTCATCCCCGACCTCTTCGTGACGAACAGCGACGGCTACCGAGTTTCCTGGCAGGCGAGCCTCGGCGTCGTGACGCCCGAGCTCTACGAGGACAACCGGCAGGTCTGGTCCGGAGATCACTGCTCGGTCGACCCCGACGTCGTCCCGGGCATCCTCTTCTCGAGCCGCCCCCTCCGGAAGGAGCCCCGGCCGAACATGGCCGACGTCCCGGCGACCATCTACAAGGCGCTCGGTCTCACGCCCCCCGAGAAGCTGGACGGAGAGCCGCAGTTCTGAAGCTCGGCGCCGTCGTCCTCCTCGCCCTCCTTGCTCGCCCGGCCGGGGCCGAGGAGATGGAAACGATGCCACCCCCCGCCCGGGAGATGGCGGAAGCGGAGCGGCGGAGCGAGCTGACGGTCCTGCGGCGACGCCTCGCCGGGCTGAAGGCGCGGTACGAGATGACGCGGCAGCGGGCGGTCGACACGCGACAGCAGCTCGAGGCGGCCGAGGCGAATCTCGAGCTCCGGACGACCGAGAGGCGGGTCATCGAGATTCGAGCTGTGGAGGCCGAGCGCGCGGCCGTTCAGGCGCAGGCCGACCGGGACACCGCCCTGCATCAGAGCATCGCGCTGCGCGGGGACCTCGCGCGCCGCCTCTCGGCCCTCTACCGGATGGGCCGGCTCGGCTACCTGCAGACCCTCGCCTCGGCCGACTCCGGCGAGGCGTTCCTCCGGGGACTCCAGCTCCTCTCGTTCCTCGCGGCGCGGGACGCCCGGCTCCTTCGCTCCTACGAGGGCTCGCTTGCCGAGCTCGCCGTAAAGGAAAGGAACCTCGCGGCGCTGCGGGTCTCGATCGCAAAGGTCGCCGCCGAGGCGCGCGAGGCGGAGCGGGCCTTCCAGAGGGCGCGCGCCGAGAAGGCCACGCTCCTCGAAAGGCTGGAGCGGTCGGCCGAGACGCAGCGGTCGAGCGTCGCGGTCCTGGAAGACAAGACGACCCGCCTCGCGGCCCTCCTCGAGCTCCTGGAGACACGGGGCCGGGCCCTTCCGGCGGGGGCGGCGTCGATCCGCCGCTACAAGGGGGTGATCGACTGGCCCGCGCGCGGGAAGGTCGTCGTTCCGTTCGGCCGCATCGCGAACCCCCGCTTTCCGAAGACCTTCCTCCGGTCGAGCGGCTGGACGATCGACGTCCCGACCGGGACCCCCGTGAAAGCGGTCTTCGCGGGGGACGTCGTGTACGCGCAGTGGCTCAAGGGCTACGGCAACCTCGTCGTCCTCGACCACGGGGACGGCGTCTTCACCCTCTACCGCCACCTTATGACCGGGACCGACACGCGCGGGACCCGAGTCGCGAGCGGAGAGGTCGTCGGGCGCGTGGCCGACCCCCCCGAGGAGGAAGTGGCGGGCGCCTACTTCGAGATCCGCGAGAGCCGGGCCTCCGTGGACCCGCACGGTTGGCTGAGGTAGCGGCCTGACCGGGATGTGCCGCCGGAAGACCACCCGGGCGGCGACGCCGGCGGAAACCGGCCGGACGCGATCCCGTATCATCCAGCCGTGACGAAGTCCCGGCTCGCCTCGTTCCTCGGATCCCTCGCCCTGCTCG
>JACRCS010000031.1 GCA_016218905.1 Deltaproteobacteria bacterium | reverse complement strand
CGCCCTTCGGCGGGGCGGCAAGGCCCTGGCGGAGCTGGACCTCTACAGCTTCATCCTCAGAGGCGTCCTCGAAGGAGACCGCCCGCTCGAGAACGGCGACGTCATCGTGCTTCCCCGGGCCCGGCACAAGGTCTGGGCCTTCGGCAAGGTGCGCCGCCCCTCGATCTATGAGCTCCGCGACGGGGAGGGGCTGCGAGCCCTCCTCGACTTCGCCGGAGGCCTCTCCTCCGACGCCTTCGGGGGCCTGATCCAGGTGGAGCGGTCGGAGAAGAACCGTGCCCGGGTCGTGCTCGACGTGGCCCTGGCCGACCTCGGCCAGGACTTCGCGCTCCAGGACGGCGACGTGGTCCGGGCGTTCACCCTCACGCCGGAGATCGAGAACCGGGTCTCCCTCTACGGCCACGTGTACCAGCCCGGCACGTACGCCCTGAAGCCCGGCATGCGCATCACCGACGTCCTCCGCTCGGCCGACAGCCTCAAGCCCGACGTCGAGCTCTCCTACGCGATCGTGCTGCGCCAGACCGGCGCGGACCGCGCCAAGACCGTGCTGCCGTTTCGGCTGGGGGCCGCTCTCGACCGCTCCGAGCCCGGGGAGAACCTCGCGCTCCAGGCCGGCGACGAGCTCTACGTCTTCTCCCGGTACCAGTTTCGGCCTCCCCTGCAGGCCAAGGCCTCGGGCGCGGTGCGCCAGCCCGACCCCTACCGCTTCGAGCAGGGCGCCACCGCGGTCGACCTGCTGCGGCTGGCCGGCGGCCCGACGCCCGAGGCGCTCCTCTCCCGGGTCGAGGTCTTGCGTTACCTGCCCGACCGGTCGCGGCAGACCCTCTACCTCGACCTCGCGAAGGCCCTGGCGGGCGACGCCCGGGAGAACCCGATCCTCGCGGACGAGGACGAGCTGGTGGTCCACAGCGTCTGGGACCGGACCTTCCGGGAGAGCGCCTCGATCGCGGGCGAGGTCAAGCGGCCCGGCGAGGTCCCCCTCACGCAGGGCATGACCGTGGGAGACCTGGTCTTCAAGGCCGGAAGCCTCACCAGGGACGCCTACCTCCCCCTGGGCCACCTCTACCGGACCGACCGCGTCACCAAGGAGGTGACGATCCACACCTTCGACCTGGGCAAGGCCCTCGGCGGCGACTCCGCCGAGAACCTCCTCTTGGCCGATGGCGACCGGGTCACGATCCACTCGGCCTACGAGTTCGCGCCGCAGCAGCAGGTCGTGCTCTCCGGCATGGTCAACAAGCCCGGCGACTACCCCTACGCGACGAACCTGCGCGTGCGAGACCTGGTCCTCGCCGGCGGGGGGCTCAAGGAAGAGGCGTTCCTGGGCGAAGCCGAGGTCGTCCGGGCCGAGACCGTGCCCGGCCAGAGCACCGAGACCAAGACGCTCCGCTTCGACCTCGGCAAGGCGCTGGCCGGCGACCTCGACGCGAACCTCGCCCTGAAGCCCTACGACAAGGTGTTCGTCAAGAAGGTGCCGGAGTGGCGCGAGACAGAGAAGGTGGAGGTCGCCGGTGAGGTGGTCTTCCCCGGAACCTACTACGTGGCCAAGGGGGAGACGCTCGCGAGCGTCCTGCGCCGGGCCGGCGGCTACACCAGCGAGGCCTACCTGGCCGGCGCGCTCTTCACCCGCGAGAGCGCGCGCCTGCAGCAGCAGCAGCGCCTCGACGAGCTGACAAACCGGCTCCAGCAGGCTGTGCTTCGCGCCTCCTCCGCAGAGGCCCAGGCGTCGCTCTCCCCGGAGGACCTCGCGGCCCAGAAGCAATACCTCGCCGGTCAGGAGGCTCTGGTCAAGAAGCTCGCGTCCGTCAAGGCCACCGGCCGCGTGGTCGTGAAGCTCCTGCCCCTGGGCGAGCTCGAGGCGTCGGACTGGAACGTCGTCCTGGAGGACGGCGACACCCTCAGGGTTCCACGGGCGCCCCAGACCGTCACGGTCGTGGGTCAGGTCTACAACCCCACGGCGCTCCTCTGGGAGCCGGACCGGCGGACCGTCGGCCACTACCTGGCGAAGACCGGCGGCCCGACGGCCGACGCGGAGAAGGGCGAGATGTACGTCGTCCGAGCCGACGGCACCGTGGTGAGCGAGGGGAGCCTCAAGGCGGGCAGTTGGTGGAGCAAGGGCATCGAGAACGTCGACCTCGCGCCCGGCGACTCGATCCTCGTGCCCGAGAAGGTCGTCCGCGTCAGCTACATGCGGGAGTTCCGCGATCTGACGCAGATCCTCTACCAGATCGCGGTCACGGCGGGCGTGGCGGTGGCGCTCTTCAGAGAAGGCGGGCAGACCGTGCGTAGGGCGCCGACGGCCCGACGGCCGGTGCCCCCGGAGATCGGGCGCAGTGGAGAACCCGGTCGGGCAACCGAGTCATAGATCACGCCCGCGGGGGCGCTTCTTCTCTTCCTCCGGGCAGGCCGGGCTCGCACAGCCGCCGAACATCTTCAGGTGTCGCGAGGGACTTGGCGCCCTCGGCGATGGTCTCGAGGAGGTCGACATCGTCGATCTTGCGAATCTCCGGCAGGAGCCGCAGACCCTCGAAGCCGAACCTCAGCTCCAGCGCCGTCTCGATCGCTTTCAGAAGACCCTTTCGGATCCCCTGCTGGATCCCCAGCTGGATCCCCTGCTGGATCCCCTGCTGGAGGCCTTTCTGGAGCCCTTCCTCCGTCCAACGCTCAGCCAAAGTGGGCATGATCTCTTCTCCTCTGTGGGGCCGCACCTCGTCGAGGGCGGCCGTAAGGTCTCGAGCACTGACGCGGTCCGTCCCTTGAACACATAGCGGAGAAACGTCTCCAGGCTGCGAAGGCCCGACGCGGCGTCGGGGAATTCCTGGAGCAGGCGAAACACGTCGGGCAGCCGCCCCTGCAGATCGTCGCGAAAGATGTGCTTGAGCAGGAGAAGGGCAGCCCGCAGGGTCACGGCCCCTTTGAGCTCCTCGTCCGAGTACGAGGAGAGGTCACACAGGGCGTACCCGAAACTTGGCACGTAGGGCGCGAGGACCGGCGCCGCACCGACCAGACTGGAAAAGTCGAGGGGCACGGGCCACCGGGCCCGGCCGTGGTAGAAGACCACGGGGACGATCGGGGGCAAGGGCCGGGCTCCTCCCTGACCGAGCCAGAGCCGCCAGATCCGAACCTGGTAACGGAGAAGGTCCAGGGCCACCAAGGGTTCGGGGCGGCTCTTGTGCTCGAAGAGCAGGTAGACGAGGCCAGGGGCTCCGCCGCGGCAGGCCACCTGGTAGAGGAGGTCCGAGTAGTGGCTGCGGAGCTCCTCGTCCACGAAGGAGTCTTTCGATACCTCGAGCGTGTCGAGGTCGAAGAGGGCCGCAACGTCGGCGGGCAGATAGTGGGCCACGAAGTCGCGGGCCGACTCTCGGGTGGCGAGGGTCTCGCGGAAGAATGCGTCGTGGGGGTTCGTCACGTCGGCCATGTGGGGAATTGTACGGGGCGCCATCGGAGGACGCAACGGGATGCAGGAGGGGAGGCCCCTTCGGTGGGGAACAGCGCGGAGGAGGAACCCGAACTCTCGGCCGCGGGTGCGTGAGCGGCCTCGTGCCCGAGAAGGTCGTCCGCGCCAGCGCCATGCGGGAGTTCCGCGACCTGACGCAGCTCCTCTACCAGATCGCGGTCACCGCCGGGGTGGCGGTGGCGCTCTTCTGAGACGGCGGCCGGTCGCCTTCGAGACTTCGCGCTTGTCCCGCGCGGCCGGCTTGTCCTATGCTTCTGCTCGCCTAATCCCCGGTGCTAGGGTGCCGCTCCGTCCTGAACCGCCCGGCCGACAAAGAGAGACCGATCACAACGCAGGCCGAGGGGCCTCATCCCTGCCCCGT
>JACRCS010000549.1 GCA_016218905.1 Deltaproteobacteria bacterium | reverse complement strand
CGGTCGTACGTCTCCTGGAATACGGTCAGCCCGTCGATCCCCGCTTCCGCGAGGCGGGCGTAGTCTTCACCGGAGAGCGGGTAGATCTCCGCGGACAGGGACGGAAAGCGCGGGCCGAGCCGGCTCGCGAGTTCTAGAAAGAAGGAAACGGGTACCCGGCCCGGCGCTTCGCCGGAGACGAGGAGGAGGTCCCGGAAACCCTGTGCCCAGAGGATGGCGGCTTCGGCTTCCACCTCCGCGGGCGAGAGGGTGATACGCTGAACCGCGTTCGTGCGGTTGAACCCGCAGTAGACGCAGGAGTTCGTGCATTCGTTGGAGACGTACATGGGCGCGTAGAGCTGGATCACCCGGCCGAACCGCTCCCGGGTGATCTGCCGGGCCCGTTCGGCGAGCGGTTCTAGGAATCCGGCCGCCCCAGGCGAGAGGAGGGCGAGGTAGTCGCCGAAGTCCGGACGGCGGGTTTCGAGCGCACGCTCCACCCGCGCCGGCGAGGCGCCCTCCGCTTCCCGGAGGAAGGCCTCGAGGGGTTGCGCCGAGAGGTAGCTCTCGAAGGTCACGGCTCTCGCCCGAGGAAGCCGGTGAGGGGGCTCGAGGCGCGCGCTTCCCGGGAGACACCGCCCTTCCCGGCCAGGTACGCCTGCCTGCCCGCCTCTACGCCCTTCCGGAACGCCGCCGCCATCCCCACGGGATCGCCGGCGACCGCGATGGCGGTGTTCACGAGCACCGCGTCGGCGCCCATCTCCAGGGCCTCCGCGGCGTGCGAGGGCACTCCGAGCCCCGCGTCGACGACCACGGGCACCGACGCCTGTTCGATGATGATCTCGATGGCGGCCCTCGTGAGGATGCCGCGATTCGAGCCGATGGGGGACCCGAGCGGCATCACGTTGGCCGTGCCGACCTCCTCCAGCCGCTTGGCGAGCACCGGGTCGGCGCCGATGTACGGGAGCACGGTGAAGCCCTCTCGCACCAATACCTCAGCGGCTCTTAGGGTCTCGACGGGGTCGGGCAGGAGGTAGCGCGGCTCGGGCGTAACCTCGAGCTTCACCCAGGCGGGCAGGCCGGCGGCGCGGGCCATCCGCGCCAGGCGGATCGCCTCCTCGGCGCTGCGGGCGCCCGATGTATTGGGGAGCAGGAGGTACTTCTCGCGATCGATGTAGGCGAGGATGTCCTCCTCCGGGCGGCTGAGGTCTACGCGCCGGAGGGCGACGGTGACGATCTCCGCCCCCGAGGCCTCCAGGGCCGCGGCCATGACCCGGGGGCTCGCGAACTTGCCGGTGCCGATGAGGAGGCGCGAACGGAAGGACCTGCCGGCGATCTGCAGAGGATCGCCGGTCGCCGGAGCTTTGGAGACGGTCATGGGGGTGATCCTGTCGACTGTGCGAGCGGTTGTCTATCCGGGAAGTATCCCAGACGGGCCGGCGGGAAGCAAGAAGCGCGGCCGGGGAAAGATCCTTGCCGAAACCCGAAGCGGAGTGCTAATGTTTCAAGTTTCCGGAACCACTCGGCAGTCCTTTAGGGACTTGGAGAGAAGCCATGAAAGAGGGGATCCACCCCAAGTACCAGAAGTCCACCGTCACCTGCAGCTGCGGGAACACGTTCGAGACCCGCTCGACGCGGCCGGAGATCCGGACCGAAATCTGCTCCGAGTGCCATCCCCTCTACACGGGCAAGGAGAAGGTGATGGACACCGCGGGTCGCGTCGAGCGTTTCATGCGCAAGTACGGTCAGAGCGCCGGCCAGGGCGGCGAGAAGAAGAAGTAGGGGGAGCATGCCGATTGTCGCCAGGGTCCTCGCCCACACCACGGACCCTGAACGGACGGTCGCCCTCGCGGCGAGGCTCTGCTATTCGAACCGGCGGGTGGGCGAGCTCGGCACGGCGCTCGGGACCCCCGAGGTTGAGTCGCTTATCGGGCGACTGCTCTCCATGGGCCACCTCTCGGCCCTGGAGCACGCCCAGTTCACCCTCGGCGTCGAGGGGATCAGCCGGGCCTGCTCGCACCAGCTCGTCCGCCACCGCCTCGCCTCCTACTCTCAGCAGAGCCAGCGGTACGTGACCCTGACCGAGGTGAAGGCGGTCTGCCCGCCCTCGGTGGCCGACCACCCGGTCTGGGGACCGGTCTTCCGGGCGAAGCTCGAAGAGCTCTGGGAGACCTACGGCCGGATGGTTGCGGAAGGCATCCCGGCCGAGGACGCTCGTTACCTTCTGCCCAACGCTTGCGAGACCCAGCTCGTCGTCACGATGAACGCCCGCGAGCTCAGGCACTTCTTCGCGTTGCGCCTGTGCCGCAGGGCCCAGTGGGAGATCCGGGACCTCGCGCGGGAGATGCTCGGCGCGGTGAGGCCCCTGGCGCCGAGCCTCTTCGCGGGAGCGGGTCCGGGCTGTCTCGCCGGCACCTGCCCCGAGGGCGAATACTCCTGCGGGCGGGCCGCCGAGGTGCGGCGGGAGCTCGCGACCTGAAGGATACCCCGTGGACCTGAACGAACGCCTGGCCGAGGTGGAGGACCGGTACGAGAAGCTCACCCGGGAGATCTCCGATCCCTCCGCCTTCGCCGATCTCGACCAGTACGCGAAGCTGACCCGCGAGCACTCGGAGCTCCAGGAGGTCGTGGAGGCCTTTCGCGCCTACCGTGCTCTGGAGACCCAGGCCGAGGAAGCGCGAGCCCTCCTCGGCGATCCCGAGCTGGGAAGCCTCGCCCGCGAGGAACTCGCGCAGGCCGAAGTCGGGCTCGAGGAGACGAGCGCGCGCCTCAAGAGCCTCCTCCTCCCGAAGGACCCTCTGGACGAGAAGAACGTCATCCTCGAGATCCGGGCCGGCACCGGAGGAGAGGAGGCCGCCCTCTTTGCCGCCGAGCTCTTCCGCATGTACTCGCGGCACGCCGAGCGGAACCGCTGGCAGATAGAGACCCTGAGCTCCAACCCCACCGGGATCGGTGGCCTCAAGGAGATCATCGCCCTCATCAAGGGACAGCGGGTCTACAGCCGGCTCAAGTTCGAGAGCGGGGTCCACCGGGTCCAACGCATCCCCGCGACCGAGTCGGGCGGCAGGATCCACACCTCCGCCGTGACGGTGGCCGTCCTGCCGGAGGCGGACGAGGTGGACGTGGCCATCCGGCCCGAGGACATCCGGCTCGACGTCTTCCGGGCCGGAGGGGCGGGAGGACAGCACGTCAACCGGACCGAATCGGCCGTTCGGATCACCCACCTGCCGTCCGGGATCGTCGTGAGCTGCCAGGACGAGAAGTCGCAGCACAAGAACCGGGCGCGCGCCATGAAGATCCTCCAGTCCCGCCTCTTCGAGCAGATGAAGGGGGAGGCGGAGAGCGAACGGAGCGAGGAGCGCCGCGCCCAGGTGGGCACCGGCGACCGCAGCGAGCGGGTCCGGACGTACAACTTCCCCCAGGGCCGCGTCACCGACCATCGGATCAACCTGACGCTCTACCGGCTCGAGGAGTTCCTGGAGGGCGACCTCGACCCGGTCGTGGACGCGCTCCTCGCCGACGCCCAGGCCCAGCTCCTGGGCCAGGGCGACGCGTAGTGTAGTGGGAGCCGTCGCCGCGCCCACCCCCCTCGAGCTCGTGCGGCTCGCCGCCGAGTACCTGGCGAAGAAGGGGGTGCCGAGCGCCAGGCTCGAGGCGGAAGTGCTCCTCGCCCACGCGCTGGGAGTGCGCCGGATCGAGCTCTACCTCCAGTTCGACAAGCCGCTGGCCGAGGCCGAGGTGGACCGGTTCCGGGACTTCACCCGCCGGCGCGCCCGGCGAGAGCCCTCCGCCTACATCACCGGGGTTCGCGAGTTCTGGTCGCTCGAGCTGCGCGTGGACCCGAGCGTCCTCGTGCCTCGGCCCGAGACGGAGGTGCTGGTCGAGGCGACGCTGGCGAGGCTCGACGAGGGCCCTCGGACGATCCTCGACGTGGGTACCGGCTCCGGGGCCATCGCCCTCGGGCTCCTGTCGGAGCGGCCCGCCTGGCGCGCGGTCGGCGTGGACGCTTCGGCCGGGGCGCTGGCCGTTTCCGCAGCCAACGCCGAGCGGCTCGGACTCTCGGCCCGCTTCGAGGCGCGGAGCGGGGACCTCTTCTCGGCGGTCGCCGGCGAGCGGTTCGACGCCGTCGTCTCGAACCCGCCGTACATCCCGTCGCGCGTCATCGAGGGCCTCGAACCCGAAGTCTCTCGATATGAGCCCCGGGAGGCCCTGAATGGGGGGCCGGACGGGCTGGAGGCGATCCGCCGCCTCGTGGCGGGAGGGCCCGAGCACCTGGCGG